>NZ_SPHM01000002.1:0-199901 GCF_005844125.1 Pseudoflavonifractor sp. BSD2780061688st1 E11 | reverse complement strand
ATAAATACAAAAACTGCTACTTTTTTTGGAAAAAAGTGATGGAAATGCGTACCTTGCACTAGCCGTCGCGCTAGCGACTTGGTACAATTGAAAAAACTGCTGAAAAGGAACTGCAACATGAATCAATATAAACTGTTAATAATAGAAGATGATACGGATTTAAGAGAAGGCTTATCCTTCTCTTTTTCCGGTGATGGATACGATATTACAGAAGTAGGATCCAAAAGGGAAGGCTTGCGGGAAATAGAGAAGGGGCTGTACGATATTGTCCTTTTGGACTGCAATCTGCCGGACGGAACCGGGTTTGAGCTTTGCAAAGAGGTGCGGAGCTACAGTAATGTTCCGATTATCATGCTGACTGCCCGTGATACCGAGCTGGACGAGATTCAGGCGTTGGAACTGGGAGTCAATGACTACTTGTCCAAGCCATTTTCACTTGGCGTATTAAAGGCGAGAATGAAGCGGATTTTACAGGAAAAAGTGGAAACTGCAAAGATTGTCACCGGATCATTAAGCGTCGATCAGAGCAGCTGCAAAGTGTGGAAACGGGGAGAGGAAATTCCGCTTAGTAAATTAGAATATCGTTTACTTTTATACCTGATCGAGAATAAGAACCATATTCTTTCTAAAGATCAGATTTTAGAGAAAATATGGGACAGTAATGGGAAATATGTAGATAACAATACGTTGTCTGTCAATATCAGCAGGCTTCGTACGAAAATAGAAGATGATGCATCCAATCCTGTGCATATCAAAACGGTGCATGGAATCGGATACATCTGGAAGGAATAAAACGATGTGGATTACGATCATCTTAGCCGTGCTTTTGGTTTTATCCGTCTGCTACGGCATTTATCAGAAAAGAAAAACATACCGCATGATTGACCGCCTGCTGGACAGCGTATTAAATCAGGAAATGATTGTATATTCTGATGTCGAGGAAGGAGAATATTCGGCCCTGATCAGCAAGATCAAGCAGATTCAGGAAGTGCTTGGTAATCATGCACAAAGTGCAGAGCGGGAAAAGGAGCAGGTGAAAAGTCTGGTGTCCAATATGTCCCACCAGCTGAAAACCCCGCTTGCGAATCTTTCTCTTTATACGGAAATTCTGGAGACAGGTGAGCTGGCGCCGGAGAAGAAAGCGGAATTTGCGGATAAAATGCAGAGACAGATTGAAAAGCTGAACTGGATTGTAGAGTCTCTTTCGAAAATGGTGAAGCTGGAGCAAAATATTGATGAATTTGAAGTGCAAGATACGAAGATAAAGCAGACCATTCTGGATGCGGTGGATGCAGTCTATGCGAAACTGGAGAAAAAGGGAATCCGCCTTGAAATGGAAGAATTTGATGATAGACTGCTATATCACAATCGGAAGTGGACCGTCGAAGTATTTGTGAATCTATTGGAAAATGCCATAAAGTATACAGAACCAGGCGGAGCGATTCGGATTCAGGTTCGCCCGTATGAACTGTATACAGAAATTCAGATTGCAGATACGGGACGGGGCATCCGGCAGGAAGAACTGACAGATATTTTCAAACGGTTTTACAGAAGTCCGGAAGTGGAGAATATGGAAGGCTCCGGGATCGGCCTGTATCTGTCGAATCTGATTCTGGAAAAAGAGAAGGGTTACATCACAGCTGTTTCCGAGTATGGAAAAGGCAGCTGTTTTTCTGTGTTCTTACAAAACTGTAAGAACGAATCATCCGTTTTGTAACGAAATTGCAAGATCCTCCCTCTATACTGGAGGTATCAAGAAAAGGAGCGATGACGGATGAGTATTTTAGAATTACAGAATGTGGAAAAAATATACGGCGAAAAAGAAAATCAGGTCAAGGCATTACGAAATATCAATCTGCAGGTGGAAGAGGGCGAGTTTGTTGCTATCGTAGGCACGTCCGGCTCGGGCAAATCGACACTTCTCAATTTAATCGGTGCTTTGGACAATCCGACACGAGGAAAGATTTTCATCAAGAAAAGGGAAATCGGTTCTTTGTCGAGGAAAGAACTGATTATCTTCCGGAGAAGAAATATTGGTTTTGTCTTTCAGAATTACAGCTTGATGCCGGTGCTGAATGTATATGACAACGTGGCCCTGCCGGTCACCTTTGACAGGGGAAGGCATATCAACCGCAAGTACATGGAAGAACTGCTGCGGGAGCTTGGCATCTGGGAAAAGCGTAAGAAATATCCAAATGAACTGTCGGGCGGACAGCAGCAGAGAGTAGCCATTGCAAGGGCGCTTGTCAATAAACCGCAGCTTCTCCTTTGCGATGAACCGACAGGAAATCTGGATTCGGCGACAACGATTGAGGTCATGGGGTTATTAAAAACGAGCTGCAGAAAGTATAAGCAGACAATCCTGATGGTAACCCACAACGAAGCCATCGCCCAGACGTGTGACCGGGTGATCCACATTGAAGATGGATGTATTGTTACGGGAAAGAGAGACATCCCGGTAAAAGGCGGTGATGGCGTATGTTAAAACTGGCGTGGAAATACATGCGGTATTACAAAAGCCAGACACTGGCCATTTTTGTGAGCGTCTTATTAACAGCGTCACTGCTTTCTGGAATCAGTTCTCTGATTTACAGCAGCCAGAAAAGTGATTTGGCAAACAGGAAGACCATTTACGGTGACTGGCATTATTATGTTGAGACAGACAAAGAAACATATGTGTCTGTGCAGAGCGGCGACAAGGGAGACGGATATGATCTGGAACAATGTGGAAAGATGGAAATCCGCGATGTGGTTTCGGAAGAATTTTTAATCACGTTTATTCATGCGGACGAAACTTACCGCCAGATGGCACATAGAGAACTGCTGGAGGGAACCTTCCCGGAAAAGGAAAATGAAATTGCGGCGGACGGATATGTACTCAGCAATCTTGGATTTTCCGGTAATCCTGGGGATTCTCTTCGGATTGGCGAGAAGGATTATGTGGTAACAGGGGTGCTCAAAAGTGAATGGGCGGCAAGCTCCAGTGAGATGGAAGTCTTTGTGAGCGATTCCTTTGTTGGAAGGGGAAGTCAGACGTTTCTGTATTTGAAATTTGATGAAGACAAGAAGCTGTACAGGCAGCTGGATGCGTTTTTACAGGAACACCGGATTTCCTCCGAGGCTGTTGTCGGGAACGATGAAGTCACACAGTATCTTGGCGGCGAGAAACCCCAGAGCTTTTATGATACCGTGAAATTCGGATTGACCAGCGAGGAAGGGAATTTTACCTATATTGTCCTGCAATTACAAAGCGATTACAATCTGGCTTACTATGGAATGATTCTGCTGCTGTGTCTGTTCAGCCTTTTTATTGTATACAGTGTATTTAATATTTCTGTGTCAAAGAGGACTTCCGAATATGCCATGCTGCAGACATTAGGAGTCAGTGAGCAGCAGATCGGTGGCACGTTGCTTCTGGAACTATGGATACTGTTTCTCGTTGGATATCCCCTTGGATGCCTTTTAGGCAACGGGATGCTAAGCCTTGTGTATCAGAGATTCAGTGGAGTTTTTGGAGAACAGGTGTTATCTGTCGCAGACCAGACGCTGGCAGAAGGAAGCGGAGGGATTCAGTTTTATCTTTCCTG
Source organism: Pseudoflavonifractor sp. BSD2780061688st1 E11 (assembly GCF_005844125.1). Taxonomy (NCBI): domain Bacteria; kingdom Bacillati; phylum Bacillota; class Clostridia; order Eubacteriales; family Oscillospiraceae; genus Pseudoflavonifractor; species Pseudoflavonifractor sp. BSD2780061688st1 E11. The sequence goes on along the minus strand of NZ_SPHM01000002.1, from coordinate 196,314 downwards.
GGGCGCAATGGTATTTGGATTTGTGTTCCTGCTGATTTCATTTGCGCTGATTGCGTTCCTTGTAGTCCGGTCCATGCGAAAACAGTCCTTGAAAGAAGGAATGAGCGGCGATCTTTCTTTTACAAAAAGAAGAAAAATCTATGCACTGCGTCATGTGAACATGGCAGGAGTGGTAGTAAGGAAATTTATGTTTGCGAACAGGAGGAAAGTGGTTGGGATTCTGTTGTCCCTGTCCATTGGCGGCTGTATTTTCTTATGTACCACTTATATGGTAGAGAATTTGAAAGTGCATGTGGAGCTTTCTCTGAAATCGGACGACGGACTTAGTTCGGAATACCGGATTGGTCTAAAGTCTAATTCACTGGAAGATACGATTCCGGAATCGGTGGCGGATCAAATAAAAAGTATGCCGGAAACAGATCAGGTCTACGCAACGAAGTATACGCTGGGAGAAATACAGCTTACAAAAGGTGAATTTCTGGCGGATGAGAGATGGAAAGACTTTTTTCAATATCAAAATGAGGAACCGTATTTTATTCAGAGGTATGCGGGGATCTGCAATCAGCAGGAGGATGGAACGTACCGGATTAAATATGATGTGTACGGTTACGATGAGGCGATGATGGAACAGCTTCGTGACTATGTTCTGGAGGGAGAGATTCTGCCGGAAACCATAAAAAAGGAAAACCAGGTGATTGTGACGGCAAATATGGATGGGCAGGGGAATTACTATTTTTATGGGAAAAAGCCGGGAGATACGATTACGCTGCGGGTTCCAAAGCCAGAGGCGTATACAGATGACCTGCTGAAATTTCAGAGTGAGGAAGAAAATTATATAGAAAAAGAATTTGTCATCGTGGCCATTGTAAGCAGACCGCTGGCTCAGGAACAGGATTTCTTGAATACGGAAGTCTGGGAAAATGCGCAAAGCATCATTATGACAAATGAACAGATGAAAGAAAACTTCGGAATCACGAATTACAGTTTTATCCATGCGTCACCGGCAGAAGGAGCAGAGACGGCAAGCGTAAGTAATCAATTATTGCAGACGATTCGTGATGTCCCAAAAGCAGTATTGCAGGATTATACTTCCGCGATTGAGACACAGAGGAATTATCTGAACCAGCAGCAGATTTTCTTCTCCAGCATTGCCGTGATTCTGCTCATCATCAGCCTGTTCCACATCATGAACAGTATGAATCACACCATTCTAGCAAGGAGAAAGGAATACGGAATCATGCGTGCCATGGGGATTACGGACAGTGGCTTTTACAAAATGATCCTGCAGACAGGTATTTTGTATGGATTACTGGCAGATGCATTGATCTTCGTATGTTATCATTACATTTTCCGTAGAGTCATGGATTACTACATGGCACATGTCGTACAGTTTTTACATGTAACCTCCACGGTCCCGAACATGGTTTTGGCCGGAATCATGGTGTTGAATGTGGTGCTTGCCATTGTGGCGGTGATGATTCCGGCACGGAAGATGATACGCGAAAATATTATCAGTGAGATCAGACGGTAAACCGCTCTTTTACCATTTCCAGCATCCGCTCTGCAATCGGAGTAAATACCTGATATTTTTTCCAGATCAGGTAGATACTGGTTTCGAGCTTCGGATTCAGCGGGCGAAAGACAAGTCCGCTGTCCGGATGGGTGTCAATGAGGTGGTCAAAGGTCAGGAGATACCCCAGTCCTTCCCGGACGAAAATGGAGCCATTGTAAGAAAGGCGGAAAGAGCCTTCCAGTTGCAGCTCATCCATACGACTGCCGCACCATCTGGCAATATCATGGTTCCATCCCTGTTCCGAGCAGAACAGAGGGAGCCCGGTCAGATCATCGACTGTAACAGCAGATTTTCCGGCCAGCGGACATTCGGCAGGCATGATAAGGCCCCACACATCCGGTTCGGGAAATTTCAGGAAATGATACCGGGCAGGATCTGGCTCCTGGGCCAGTACGGCAAAGTCAATAATTCCTTTGTCCAGTTTTTCTGTAACCTGCTCGGTATCGCCGCTGGTAATATGATAATGAAGAGCGGGATAGGTTGTTTTCATGGTACGGATCACAGCGGCAAGATGCCGGATCTGATAGGATTCTGCAAGACCCAGATAAATATCGCCGCCCAGAATATCGTCCAGAGTATGAAATTCTTCTGTGATTTTATCTGCCATTTTGACAAGATCTTCCGCACGTTTCCGCAGCAGAATCCCTTCTTCGGTGAGCTGAATGCTGAAACTGTGTCTCGTAAAAAGTTTCTTTCCAAGTTCCTCTTCCAGGGCTTTCAGCTGTTTGGAAAGAGTGGGCTGAGTGACGTGAAGCTGCTCGGCGGCCCGTGTCATATTTTCTTCCCGTGCAACAGCAAGAAAGTAGTTTAATGTTTTTAATTCCATTCCAATCTCTGCCTCCTGATATTCTAAAAAATTATATCACGATATAAATTATAACCATTAGCGACAGGGAAAACAAGAAGATATAATAAAGACAGAATGAAAGGATGGTAATGGACATGACTGATACTCAAAAGCTGAATTTAACGGAAGAATGGGATAAAATATTTCCGAAAAGTGAAAAGGTGAATCACCGGAAGGTGACATTTCACAACCGGTATGGAATTACCCTGGCGGCGGATATTTATGAACCGGAAGAGAGCGCCGGAAAACTGCCGGCCATTGCGGTGTGCGGACCATTCGGAGCGGTGAAGGAGCAGGCAGCAGGACTCTATGCCCAGACTATGGCAGAGAGAGGGTTTCTTACGATTGCATTTGATCCTTCTTTTACCGGGGAAAGCGGGGGCGAACCGAGGTACATGGCCTCCCCGGATATCAATACGGAAGATTTTCAGGCAGCGGTTGATTTTCTCTCTGTACAGGATAACGTAGACCCGGAGAAAATCGGTATCATCGGCATCTGCGGATGGGGCGGCGTGGCGCTGAACACGGCGGCACTGGATACCCGGATCAAAGCGACGGTGACGTCTACCATGTACGATATGTCCCGTGTCAATGCAAACGGATATTTTGACGCAGAGGATTCTGCAGATGCCAGATATGCAAAGAAAGAGGCGCTGAATGCACAACGGATCGTAGACTACAAAAACGGAAGCTACGCACTGGGCGGCGGCGTGGTGGATCCGCTCCCGGAAGATGCGCCGTTCTTCGTGGCAGATTATCACGATTATTATAAGACAGACCGCGGCTATCACAAACGCTCCTTAAATTCCAATGGAGGATGGAATGTCATCGGCTGTATGTCGTTTCTGAATCAGCCGATTCTGAAATACAGCAACGAAATCCGCAGCGCGGTGCTGATGATGCATGGGGAGAAGGCGCATTCCTGTTACTTCAGCCGTGATGCCTATGCTGCGATGGTCAAAGAGAATCCATATGCGGATAATAAGGAATTACTGATTATTCCGGATGCGGTGCATACCGATCTGTACGATGGAGGCGGAAAGGATGCGATTCCATTTGACAAGATGGAACAGTTTTTCCGGACTTATTTAAACTGTAAATAGATGGACAGGAATGCTGACAGAAAAACAAATTTATAAATAAAAACGAAAGCCAGTATGGTAAAGTTGCTTTCTGGAAGACAGAATGTTATACTAAAGAAAACACTTTAATAAAGTATGGGTGATATAACATGGAAAGAAAGCAGACAACAAATATGGAGGTAAAGAAAGCAAACAGAAATCGTGTTTTCAGGTATATCTGTAAGCGTGGAACTGCCTCTAATCCGGAAATCTCGTATGATATGAAGATGAGTCTTCCTACTGTGACGCAGATCACAAAAGAGTTGATTGAGAAGGGCTTCATTGAAGAAACCGGAGAACTGCAGTCTACTGGAGGAAGACGTGCGAAGGCACTCTCAACTGTGATAAATGTAAGGCAGGCTGTAGGATTAGATATTACGAAAAACCATATTAGCTTTGTGCTTACGAATCTTACCGGTGAGATTTTAAAGCATGTGCGTATTTATCTTCCGTATGCCCATGAGCCGACTTATTATCATAAGGTGAAAGAGGAACTGGAATGTTTTCTGGATGAAAGCAATGCTGACCGTAAAAGAATTTTGGGTATAGGAATTTCTTTTCCTGGAATCATTGATTTGGATAGACAGTTAATTACGTATTCGCATATCCTTGGGGTAGAAATGATACCTTTTGATTCCATAAGCAGTTTTTTTGATTATCCCTGTTGTTTTGTGAATGATGCGAATGCGGGAGCTTATGCGGAAGGAATTTGTTCAGATGAACGAGAGCGTTTTTTCTACTTGTCTTTAAGTAATACAGTTGGAGGGGCAATTTTTGATAATAATGGGCTCGTACAGGGCAAGCATTTTCGCTGCGGAGAAGTCGGGCACATGACTGTGATTCCGGATGGAAAGATATGCTATTGCGGGAAAAAAGGATGCCTGGATGCGTATTGCAGTGCGGCAATTTTGTCAGATGCAGCAGGAGGAAAATTAGAAAAGTTCTTTGAGCTATTGGAGAAGAAAGATCCAAAGGTGGCAGATATATGGGATGTCTATACAGGCTATCTTGCTGTGGCATTAAATAATATCCGGATGCTCCTTGATTGTGATATTATTCTGGGAGGATATGTGGGAAGCTATATAGAGCCTTATTTACCGGATCTATGGAATAAAGTATCGGAACGGAATACATTTACAGAGGATCAACAATTTGTAAATAGCTGCAGATATAAGGTTGGGGCAGCGGCGCTAGGAGCAGCACTGGAAGTAATTGAAAATTTTGTAAAACAGATATAAACTGCACGCAGGTGCTTTTACAGGAGACTTCAGAAATGGAGTCTCTTTTTTTGATGCAGTTTTACTAAAACGTAAGATGTCTTTTTGAAGATAATGACGAAATAATACTTGATTGCCAGGAACTATTGACAAAAAGTGGAATAGGATATAAAGTAAAAAACATAATAAAACTATTTAATTAAGTATAAAATAAAGTAACATAAAAAGGAGGAAATAATAATGAAAGGAAAGATGAAAGTTGCTGTCATGCTGGGAATCGGAAAGATGGGATTTGAAGAGCGGGATATTCCAAATCCAAAAGATGACGAGGTATTGGTAAAACTGGAATATGTGGGTATCTGCGGAAGTGACCTGCATTATTATGAAACAGGGGCCATTGGAGACTATGTGGTAAATCCGCCTTTTGTGCTGGGTCATGAACCGGGAGGAACTGTTGTCGAAGTTGGTAAGAATGTAAAGCATTTAAAGGTTGGAGACAGAGTTGCTTTGGAACCAGGAAAAACCTGTGGACACTGTGAATTTTGTAAAACGGGACGTTACAATCTGTGCCCGGATGTGGTGTTCTTTGCAACACCTCCTGTAGACGGCGTATTTCAAGAATATGTTGCTCACGAAGCAGATCTGTGTTTCAAACTTCCAGATAATGTAAGTACGCTGGAAGGTGCTTTGATTGAGCCATTGGCAGTAGGGTTCCATGCAGCGATTCAGGGAGAGGCACACCTTGGACAGCGGGCTGTTGTCATGGGCGCAGGCTGTATCGGTCTTGTTTCAATGATGGCATTGAAAGCAAGAGGAGTGTCGGAAGTGTATGTGGTGGACATTATGGAGAAACGGCTTGAAAAAGCATTGGAACTGGGGGCGACGGAAGTTATTAATGGCGCAAAGGAAAATGTACTGGAACGGGTAAAGCAGCTGACAGATGGAGCTGGTGTAGATCTGGTAATTGAAACAGCGGGTACGGAAATTACAACAAGGCAGGCAATTCATATGGCAAAAAAAGGCTCCAATATTGTTCTTGTGGGATATAGCAAGAGTGGAGAGATGACACTTCCGATGAGTCTTGCACTGGACAAAGAACTGACCTTTAAGACCGTATTCCGTTACCGTCATATTTATCCAATGGCGATTGATGCGGTTGCAGCAGGAAAAGTAAATCTGAAGGGGATTGTAACGGATATATTTGGATTGGACGAAGCACAGAAAGCAATGGATTATAGTGTGAATAATAAAGCGGATATTGTGAAGGCTGTTATCCGTATTACAGAATAAGGAAACAAATTTTTTCAATTACCGGCCCGGATCAGGAAAAAGTAGAGCCAGCCAGTATTTGTAATTGATAAAGGAGAATTGTAATGAATCAGAAAGATACAAACGTAAAAGTACCACTGATCAGTAAGATTGCATACGGTATGGGAGATGTGGGATGCAATTTCAGCTGGATGTTCGTGGGAAATTTCCTGATGATATTCTATACAGATATTTTTGGAATTAGTATGGGAGCGGTGGCAGGTCTGATGTTGTTCTCACGATTTTGGGATGCAATTAATGATCCGATTATTGGCGGATTAAGCGATAAAACCCATACGAAATGGGGAAGATACAGACCATGGCTTTTGGTGGCGGCACCATTGACAGCCGTGATACTGATCTTGACGTTTTGGGCACATCCGGATTGGTCGTCCACTGCAAAGGTCATCTATATGGCAATCACTTATTGTATTCTTGTATTAGGTTATACGTGCGTGAATATTCCTTATGGGACACTGTGTGGAGCAATGACACAGAATATAGAAGAACGGGCGAAAATCAATACATTCCGATCTGTCAGTGCAATGATTGCGATTGGCATTATCAATATTGTGACGGTTCCTCTTATTGGAAGGCTTGGTGGTGGAAATGATCAAAAGGGATATTTATTGATTGCTGTTTTATATGGATGTATTTTCGCAGCGTGTCATATTTTCTGCTTCGCAAAAACAAAAGAAGTGGTGGAAGTACCGGAGAAAGAAAAAATTTCTATAAAGGTTCAGTTAGCGACTGTGACAAAAAATCGTCCATATATGATCGCTCTTGCAGGACAATTTCTGTTCGGTGTGACACTCTATGGAAGAAATGCGGATGCATTATACTATTTTACCTATGTGGAGGGAAACGAAGCGTTATTTAGCACCTATTCTTTGTTTATTATTCTTCCATCTATTATTGGTGCTGCCTGCTTTCCACTGGTATTTCGGCTTACCAATAATAAAGGACGTTCTGCTTCCATCTTTGCACTGTTGACGGGAATTAGTATGTTCTGTATGTACTTCTTTACAGTTGGAGAAAATCCTGTTCCATTTTATACATTTTCTTGTCTGGCACAATTTTTCTTTTCCGGTTTTAATACTGCGATCTATGCGATTGTTCCGGATTGTGTGGAGTATGGAGAATGGAAGACCGGACTCAGAAATGATGGATTTCAGTATGCATTTATTTCACTGGGAAACAAAATCGGAATGGCGATTGGAACTTCTGTACTTGCAGGTGTTTTGAGCATGTTTGGATATGTTGCAAACCAGCAGCAGAATGCAGCGGTATTATCCATTATTAAACATTCTTTTACAACAGTTCCGGGGATACTCTGGATCGTAACGGCGATAGTTTTGTATTTCTATCGTTTGAATAAGAAAGCATATAATAAAATTGTGAAGGAAATACAGGAAAGAAAGGTTGAGGGCAAGCATGTATGATGTTGTTGCGTTAGGCGAGCTGTTGATTGACTTCATCCAGAATGGGAACAGCTCCAATGGGAATCCGGTATTTGAAGCAAATCCAGGAGGTGCACCATGTAATGTGCTGTCAATGCTGACCGGGTTGGGTTATAAAACTGCCTTTATAGGAAAGGTCGGAGACGACTATTTTGGGAAAATGCTTGGGAATACCATCAAAAGAATTGGCATCTCCGACAAAGGTTTGATTTATGATAAGGAAGTGAATACTACCCTTGCGATAGTACATACGATGGAAGATGGAGACAGGGATTTTTCCTTTTATAGAAAGCCAGGGGCTGATATTATGCTGGATGAAAAAGACGTATGTAAAGAATTGATTGAAAATTGTCGTATTTTTCATTTTGGCTCCCTTTCATTAACGGATGAGCCGGCGGCTACGGCGACAAAGGCTGCTGTTACTTATGCAAAACAGATGGGAAGATGGATTTCTTTTGATCCGAATTTAAGAAAAACATTATGGAATGATTTGGAACATGCAAAGACAGCTATCTGGTATGGAATACAAGAATGTGACATTTTAAAGATTGCAGACGATGAAATAGAATGGTTGACTGGAACAAATGATTATGATCAAGGGGTAAGGATCATAAGAAAACAGTCAAAGGCAAAAATGATTAATGTGACATTGGGGAAAAAAGGAAGTATTTCGTATTATTGTAATGAAAAAGTTTTTGGAAAACCATTTCTCAGCAAGGCTACAGTTTGGAGTGACCGGAAAAGTGACAAAAGTGCTGGAAGATGCAGGACTTGCCTATGAAATGTATTCTGACATCAAGGCAAATCCAACGATTGAGAACGTACAGCACGGGGTTGAGGCATTTAAGGCAGCAAAGGCAGATTATATCATTGCGATTGGTGGAGGTTCCTCCATGGATACGGCAAAGGCGATCGGAATTATCATTGCCAATCCGGAATTTGAGGACGTAAGAAGCCTGGAAGGAACAGCGCCTACGAAAAATCCTTGTGTGCCAACGATTGCTGTGCCGACCACAGCAGGAACTGCAGCGGAAGTAACGATCAACTATGTTATTACAGACGTTGAAAGAAAGAGAAAATTCGTTTGTGTAGACCCGCATGACATGCCGGTTGTTGCAGTCGTGGATCCGGATATGATGTCTTCCATGCCGAAAGGACTGACAGCATCAACGGGAATGGATGCTCTGACACATGCCATCGAAGGATATACGACAAAAGCAGCGTGGGAAATGACCGATATGTTCCACCTGAAAGCAATCGAAATCATCAGCAGATCCCTCCGGAGCGCAGTGGCAGGAGAAGCAGAAGGCCGGGAAGGCATGGCTCTTGGCCAGTACATTGCCGGTATGGGATTCTCCAATGTAGGACTTGGAATCGCTCATTCCATGGCACATACATTGGGAGCAGTTTATGATACTCCGCATGGTGTTGCATGCGCAATGATGCTGCCGATCGTAATGGAGTACAACGCTGACTGCACAGGAGAAAAGTACCGTGAAATTGCAAGAGCAATAGGTGTAAAAGGTGTGGACGAGATGTCTGTTGAAGAATACCGGAAAGCAGCAATCGATGCCGTTCAGCAGCTGTCTGTAGATGTTGGAATCCCGACAAAACTGGAAGCATTAAAAGAAGAAGATCTGGACTTCCTTGCAGAATCTGCTCATGCAGATGCATGTGCGCCGGGCAACCCGAAAGACGCAAGCGTGGAAGATCTGAAAGATCTGTTCCGCAGATTGATGTGAAAACAGTTAGAAAAAGCAAAAAACCCGCTGGTGCCTTTGTGTGGGGCATTCAGCGATTTTTTTAGATATTTCATCATACGGCCTGAAGCTCAATGCTGTTCTGTGATCCATTGAATACCTGCTGCTGTTCTTTGATCCGGATGATCAAAATGCCCGCCTTCATTCCACTCAAAGGTTACGTGGATGTTCTGTGACTGAAAACAGGAGACGGCCTTTTCCGTATGATGTGCGACTGTTTTCATGAGCGGATTTCTTGTTTTGTGCTCCTTCTTTCCAAGAGAAAGGTAAATACAGTCCGGCCGGACAGCCAAGGAATGGGATTCCATGTATTCGGAGAAGCCGGGAAACCACAGAGAACCGGATATACTGGCAGCTCTGGAAAACAGATCTGTGTGATAGAGCGTATAGATGGCGAACAGCCCGGCAAGAGAATAGCCAGCGATTCCTCTCCAGACTGGTTCGGATCCGATCCGCCGTTCAGCTTCAGGAAGAATCTGCTCTGTCAGCTGGTGGATGTATGCGTCAGCGCCTCCGGTAAAAGGATCACCTTTTGGAAAGACAGCCGGACAGTCCCAGGGTGCCATATCGTGATTCCAGGAAAGATCACTGATCGAAACAAGTGTAAGATCCGGACAGCCGTATTCCAGCAGATACCGGGAGATGCAGGCACCTTCGTCCTTAACCGAAGGAAGATAAATAACGGGTGCGTCCGGTCGTCTGCCAGGTAAAATGGAAATCTGATTTTGGCCCAATGAAAAAGACTGCATAAAACGTTCTTCCTTTCTTTTCATATCGTTTAATTAAATATAGAAATAGTATAGCAGAAAGAAAACCAACCGGAAAGAGTTTGAAAAGATACAGCGGGCATTCTGGAAATTCCATATTTGATAATTTTTTATCAGAAATTCTTTGACAACAGAAAAAGGAAGGACTATACTAAAAGTTAGAAATAACTAATTAAAGAAAGAAGGCCTTAAAATTGGGAAGGTATTATCGAGTGGCAAAAAATCTGACAGAGGAGATGGTTTCGGAAATCCTGAAAGAGATGTTGGAAATCCCGGAGGTGGAACGGGCAGAGTTTACGGAAGATAATACGAAAATACTGGTTCTGACACAGGAGGAGCAGTATCCCGAAGTCATGACGAGAATCGTCAATATCTTCAGCCGTGTTGGACACGGATGCGAATTATCGTTTGCCGGATTTGCACATTAGGAAGAGCGTGTGAGGGCACAAAAACAGAATAGACAGACAGAAAAAGGCGGGGAGACGACTGGAAAATGTCGTACTCCCCGCCTTTTTTTGCCTGTATGAATGTGGTATACTGAATCTATCTTAAGACAGGAGGGAAATGTCATATGGAGAGAAAGGAAACATTCAGCGAATTTTCTTACAAAAGAATCGATCTCGAGGAAGTGAAAAAGAAGATCAGGGAAATCACAGAAGAGGTAAAACAGGCATCTTCTGCCGAAGAGCAGGCAGCGGCCATTTACCGGATGAATGAAGTGGAAAAGGAGATTTCCACAGCAGATTCTCTCGTATACATCCGTTATACGGTGAATACGAAAGATGAATTTTATGCAAAAGAGCGGGAATATAACGACCGGATTTCTCCGATTCTCGAAGAAGAGATGCAGAAATACAAGGAAGCGCTGCTTCATTCGCCATTCCGGAAAGAACTGGAGGAAAAATTCGGGAAAGTGATCTTTTTGAATCTGGATCTTGCGATGAAAGGATTTTCCCCGGAAATAACCGGGCTTCTTCAGGAGGAGAGTACGCTGCAGACCCGGTATCAGTCTCTGCTTGCAGGAGCGCAGATCAAATTTCAGGGCGGACAGTATAATCTTTCCCAGATGGGACTGTTTATGCAGAGCCAGGACCGTGAGATCCGGAAGGAAGCGTACGAAGCCTACGGGAAGTTTTTTGATGATCATCAGGAAGAACTGGATGAAATTTTTGATCAACTGGTGAAAAACCGTACCGAGCAGGCACACCGCCTTGGCATGAAAAATTTCGTGGAGCTTGGCTATGTGCGCCGCCAGAGAAACTGCTATGCACCGGAAGCTATTGCGGACTTCCGTGATCAGGTGGTTCGGGATCTCGTTCCGGTTGTCTGTGAAATCAAGAAGACACAGGCAGAGTGTATCGGTGTAGATCATTTGAAAATATACGATGATTCCTTCCGTTTCCCGGATGGCAATGCGGTTCCGCAGGGGACGCCGGAGGAAATCATGGAGGCAGGACGCCGGATGTATACGGAAATGTCCCCGGAGACTGCGGATTTTATCAAAATGATGTTCGAACGGGAGCTTTTCGATGTGGTAGCTAAACCGGGGAAAGCGACCGGCGGTTACTGCTGTGATATACCGGGCTATGGCTGTCCGTTTATCTTTTCCAATTTTAACGGTACGGCAGGAGATGTGGATGTGCTGACCCACGAAGCGGGACATGCTTTTGCCTCCTACATGGCGGAAAAGCACATCGATCTGCTTTCCATGCATCTGCCGTCCATGGAAGCTGCAGAGACTCACTCCATGTCCATGGAATTTTTTGCGACACCGTGGTATGAGCTGTTCTTCAAACATCAGACAAAGAAATATGAAGTTTCCCACCTTGAGGGAACGCTGAATTTTATTCCATATGGATGTCTGGTGGATCACTTCCAGCAGGTAGTCTATGAGCATCCGGAGATGACGCCGCAGGAGCGCAACGAAGCGTGGCTGAAGCTGGAAAAACGGTACCGCCCGTATCTGGATCTGGAGGGAATTCCTTTTTATGAAAGAGGAGCCGGATGGCAGAGACAGAACCATATTTACGCATCACCGTTTTACTATATTGATTACTGTCTGGCACAGACCGTGGCGCTGCAGTTCTGGCTGGAAATCGAAAAAGACTGGGATCAGGCCTGGGTAAAATACAAAGAGTTTGTAAAACGCGGAGGTACGGATACATTCCTCGGACTGGTAAAGGGAGCGGGACTGACTTCTCCGATGGAGGACGGATGTCTCCGTTCGATCGCGGAGTATTCCGGTAAGTGGCTGGAAAAGCATAAAATCTGAAGTGTTTAAGAAATAGGATGTTAAAAATAACATCAATGGATGGACTGAGAAAGGGACAAGCTTTCTCAGTCCGTAACTATGTTATGGAGGTGACAGAATGACCTTGCATACCATGCTTTCAGAACTGCATTACCGGGATCAGATTCAGGAAGCGGTTCAAAAGGAAATAAACAGGCTGGGTGACACAGTGGAAGTGCTTGCAGACAAAGCGTATCAGGGAGAGGATTTCCAGTTTTTCCTGTGTGATCAGGTTCCGGCTGTCCGTTTAACTGTCATTACCTGTCTTCTTGTGGAGAAATATGAAGAATACAGGGCACGGGGAATCTCGGACAGTATTATTTTTGATACCTTCCAGGATGTTACGCTGCGGGCAGAGATTTATTTTCAGAAAACCGGCCGGGCCGGGCTTGAAAAAGACGATGTGATCTGGTTTCGCCACATTATGAATGCTGAGATTTTTAAAATTGGCTCTTTGCAGTTTCAGCCATTCCAAATGGTATATCTGGATGATGATTATTTTTATATGATTTATTCCACGAATGCACAAGAACTTCTTCCCTGCGGCTGTCCGGTGTTAAACTGTCATGTTCAAAGAGGGGCAGATCTGCATACAGAGGCGGTGGAGGACTCCTTCCAAAGAGCGAAAAAGTTCTTTGCTCAGATTGATCCTGAAACGAAATATAAGGCTTTTCTGTGTTACAGCTGGCTGCTTTATCCGCCGATGATCCAAGCTCTTTCTCCGTCCTCCCATATCAGGCAGTTTGCGGAAAAGTTTCAGATAATTGGTACAAGCAGAAATTCAGATCAGGCAATGGAAAATCTTTTTAACGGGAAAGAAAAGAGACTTACTCCAGACTCTACGTTCCTTCAAAGGATGGCATTGAAGCAGGAAGAGAGGTTTGGATTTGGCTGTGGTGTTATTTTGCTTTAATTTGAGTGGAAATTGAACGAGAAATTTACGCACTGATAAGAAAATATGATATAATCATTTCATCAGGTAAAGTGATACGGAAAACCTGCGGGCAGTGAGATGATTTGAAGCAGAGAAACGAGGCGGGAATTGGTCAGACCAGTTCCTGTCTGTTTTATAATAATCAAATATAGAGCAGGGATTCTGGCAGGGGAAATACCTGGTTTTCGAAAGGCTTTAAATCCGTTTCGCGCCGCGGTAAGGAGGAGAATATGGAGCAAAATAAATATCTGGAATATCTGGCTGAACTGTATCCGACAATCGAGAAGGCATCCACTGAGATTATCAATCTCCAGTCAATTATCAACCTTCCGAAAGGAACGGAACATTTTCTGTCGGATATTCACGGGGAATACGAGGCCTTTTCCCATGTGCTGAGAAATGGTTCGGGTGCCGTGCGAAAGAAGATTGATGATGTATTCGGACATACCCTTGGTACGGCGGAGAAGAGGTCGGTCGCAACATTAATTTATTATCCGAGAGAAAAGCTGGAACAGCTAAGACAGTCCGGGGAGGACATGCAGAACTGGTATCGAGTGACGCTTTACCGTCTGATCGAACTTTGCAGAGTCGTTTCTTCCAAGTATACCAGATCCAAGGTACGGAAAGCGCTGCCGCCGGATTATGCTTACGTTATTGAAGAGCTGATTACAGAGAAGCCGGAACTTTCGGACAAAGAGGCGTATTATGAGGCCATCATTCAGACGATTCTGGATATCGGGAGGGCAGAGCCTTTCATTATAGCGATGGCAGAATTGATACAGAGGCTTGTGGTAGACCATCTGCATATTATCGGCGATATTTTTGACAGGGGACCTCTGCCGCACCAGATCATGGACTGCCTGATGGACTATCATTCACTGGATATTCAATGGGGAAATCATGACGTCCTCTGGATGGGAGCCGCAGCCGGACAACAGGCATGTATCGCGACGGTGATTCGCCTGTGCCTCCGGTACGGAAATCTGGACATTCTGGAGGATGGATACGGCATCAACATGCTTCCGCTTGTAACCTTTACGCTGGAGACCTATGTGGATGACGAAGCCCGGCAGTTCGGAATCAAAACCCAGCAGGAAAAAGCAGATATTTCGCTGGCGCTTCAGCAGAGAATGCACAAGGCAATTTCAGTGATTCAGTTTAAAATTGAAGGACAGCTTGCCAGCGAAAATCCGGAGTTTGGAATGAATGGACGTTGTCTCCTTGATCAGATTGACTACGAAACAAATCAGATCAGGATTGACAGAAAACAGTATGAGCTTTTGGACGGGCGGTTTCCGACAATCGATCCGGCTGAGCCATATGCCCTGAGCGAACAGGAGAAAAACGTGATGGAGAGGCTGACACGGGCCTTCAAAAACTGTGAGAAACTGCAGAAGCATGTGAAGTTCCTGTTAAAGAAGGGCAGCCTTTATAAAGTATACAATGGAAATCTTCTGTATCATGGATGTGTGCCGATGAATGAGGACGGAAGCTTTATGGAAGTTCCGGTTTATGGGCAGACTTATCATGGAAAGGCACTCTACGATGTCCTGGAACAGTATGTGCGTAAAGCATTCTTCTCAATGGAAGAGGAGGAGAAAGAACGGGGCAGGAATATTCTCTGGTTTTTATGGTCTGCACCGGGATCTCCGCTCTATGGCAGAAGTAAGATGGCGACCTTTGAGCGGTATCTGATTGCAGAAAAAGAAACGCATCAGGAAGTAAAAAATGCGTATTATCAACTTCTGGAAAAGAAAGAGACGGCAGAGAAAATCCTGAAAGAATTCGGACTGGAAGGGGAAGAGGCACGTATTATTAACGGGCATGTTCCGGTGCATCAGAAAGAAGGAGAAAGTCCTGTCAAATGCGAAGGCAAACTTCTGATTATCGATGGCGGATTTTCCAGAGCATATCACAGGGAAACCGGAATCGCCGGATATACGCTGATTTATAATTCCTACGGAATGTCGCTTGCGGCACACGAGCCGTTTGAGACGACAGAAATCGCCATTCAGGAGGAAAAAGATATTGTCTCCCATCAGATTGCGGTGAATTACAGCCACAAGCGCCAGACAGTGGGAGATACGGATAACGGAAAACAGCTTCTGAAAAAGATTGGGGAATTAAAGGAACTGATCGGCGCATACCGGTCAGGAACAATTAAAGAGAGAGGAAATTAAGGAGGAGCAACATGTATCAGGCAGCAGAAACAAGATATCAGGGGATGAGCTATGCAAAATGCGGGAAGAGCGGACTGAAGCTCCCGGCAGTTTCATTCGGACTGTGGCATAATTTTGGCAGCAATGCAGCATATGACAGAATGAAGGAACTGGTATTTACCGCGTTTGATCTGGGAATTACCCACTTTGATCTCGCGAATAACTATGGGCCGGTACCGGGAAGCGCTGAGGAGAATTTCGGACGGATTTTAAAGAATGAGATGGCAGCGTACCGGGACGAGATGATTATCAGCACAAAGGCAGGATACGACATGTGGGACGGCCCTTATGGAACAGGAGGAAGCAGAAAGTATCTGACAGCCAGCCTGGATCAGAGCCTGAAGAGAATGGGACTGGACTATGTGGATATTTTCTACCACCACTGCATGGATCCGGAAACACCGCTGGAAGAGTCGATGGGCGCTCTTGCGTCAATTGTCAAAAGCGGGAAGGCATTGTATGCAGGGATTTCCAACTATGATGGAGAGACGATGGAAAAAGCGGCAGATCTTCTGGAATCTTATCATTGTCCGTTTATCATCAACCAGAACCGCTACTCGATCTTTGACCGTTCGATCGAAGAAAACGGATTGAAGGCAGCGGCAAAACAGCGTGAAAAAGGGATCATTGCATACAGCCCGCTGGCACAGGGAATGCTTACGGACCGTTATCTGAATGGCATACCGGACGACAGCCGGATCCGGACAGACGGAAGATTCCTGAAAGAAAGTGCTCTGACAGACGAGCGGATTCACCAGATCCGTGCCTTGAAAGAACTGGCATCCCAGAGAGGACAGACCCTTTCACAGATGGCCTTGAACTGGGTATTAAAAGACAAAGAAGTGACAAGTGTTCTTGTAGGAGCATCCAGACCGTCTCAGCTTATGGAAAATGTCGGAGCGGTTAGCAGAACGCCGTTTTCTGAGGAAGAACTGGAACAGATCGATAAAATCAGCTTAAAGAAATTCAACTAATATAAAATGAGAGCAGCCCCGGACAGAAAAATCCGGGGCTGTATTTTTCAGCTGTTTAATCTGTTTGGGGAAGTGTCTCCCGGGATGGCTGTCTGTCCGGGCGGAACCGGGCCTGATACTGTCTCGGAGTACAGTTCATATACCGCTTGAACAGTTTCCCGTAATAACACGCATTGGAAAATCCGCAGGACTCGGCTGCCTTGGAGATCGTACAGAGACCTTCCTGCAAAAGCGGAAGACTCTGCTGAATCCGGTAATATAAAAGATAATCAAAGACGGTCATATTCATATGCCGCTTGAAAAAGCGACAGCACTCACTTTTTGACAGATGCACATGATCTGCAATCTCTTCCAGTGTAATCTGCTTTGCATAGGAAGTATGAATGAAAGACAAAATCTCTTTCAGCCGTCCGATGGAATCTGATGAGGACGGCTCTTCAAAGGAGCAACTTGTGAAATGTCCATATAAGTGTTTCCAGATTTCGGATATGAGAATATGAAGACGCAGTTCCTGGTCCGGTGCCGGCTGCAGATAAAGTGCATAGATCTCCCGAAGAAGGGAAAGAATTTCTGATGCCCATTCTTCCGATGAAAGAAATACAGCAGAAGAGAACGCCGGGGCATTCAGGACCGGATCCACATATTTGGTCTGAAGAATGCTGTTTTCAAATCCGTACAGAAACCGGGGATGAAACGTGGTGGAAAAATACTGGCAGTCCTGGTTGTCAATGCGCATTCCTGCATGCATGGCGTTGCTGTTGCAGAACAGCCCGTCGCCGGCCTTCAGATGGTAGGTGCGCTCATTGACCCGGTATTCGATCTGGCCTTTCAGAACTAAAGTCAGTTCTATTTCCGTGTGCCAGTGCCAGAAAAAAGCACCGCCTTCATATCTGGACAACATCTCGCCGCTTAAATTCACCGGAAACGTGTAATCTCCATGTTGTTTTAATTCTTTTTTATCTTCGTTAATCTGAATCTGCATAGTTTCAAACTCTACAGTCGAAATACAGCCCTTTCGACTGGGACGCATAGTAGTTTAGTAGTGTCAATAAGACTTGGCTGAAAGGCTGTGATTTCAGTCCTATGTATCATACGCTGTTCCGGGGAAAAAATCAAGCTTTAACACCTCAATATTGTTATGGTTTTGAGCAATATATTTGTTGTACTGATCTCATAAACGCATTATAATTTTATTACAGAGAATAAATCAGGAAAAGAAAGCAGGTATGAAGTATGGAAAAGAAACTGATGGAAACATTTCAGAAACTGTACGGAGGGGAAGGGGAAATCAAAACCTTCTTTTCGCCGGGAAGAGTCAATCTGATCGGAGAACACACAGACTATAACGGCGGACATGTATTCCCATGCGCACTGACCCTTGGTACATATGGAATTGCAAGAAAAAGAGAAGACAGAAAGCTTCGCTTTTACTCTGCAAACTTTGAAAAATTAGGCGTGATTGAGACAAGCCTCGATGATCTGGTGCCGTCACAGGCAGCACAGTGGACCAATTACCCGAAGGGTGTAATCTGGGCATTTGAAAAGAAAGGCTACTCAATTCCGCAGGGAATGGATGTCCTGATTTACGGAACAATCCCGAATGGATCCGGACTTTCTTCCTCCGCATCACTGGAAGTGCTGATCGGAGTTATGCTGAAAGAACTGTTTAACATTGAAATCTCAATGCAGGACATCGCGCTGATCGGCCAGTATTCCGAGAACAATTACAATGGCTGCAACTGCGGTATCATGGATCAGTTCGCTGTAGCAATGGGCAAAAAGGACTGTGCAGTATTCCTCGATACGAATACACTTCAGTATGAATATGCTTCCGTAAAACTGGAGGATGCAAAGATTGTCATCACAAACAGTAAAGTAAAACACAGCCTTGTAGATTCCGCTTACAATGACAGAAGACGGGAGAGTGAAGAAGCGCTTCATGATCTCCAGAAAGTCGTAGATATCAAGACACTCGGAGATCTGACAGAAGAAGAATTCGAGGCACACAAGGATGCCATTAAAGATGAAATCTGCAAAAAACGTGCAAAACATGCGGTTTATGAAAACCAGAGAACAATCCGTGCGGTAAAAGCACTGAAAGAAAATGATATTGCAGAGTTCGGACGTCTGATGAATCAGTCTCATATTTCTCTTCGCGATGACTATGAAGTATCCTGCGAAGAAATCGATGTTCTGGTAGATCTGGCATGGAAGATTGACGGAGTGATCGGATCCAGAATCACAGGAGGCGGATTCGGCGGATGTACAGTCAGCATTGTAAAAAATGATGCAGTGGATACCTTTATCGATCAGGTCGGAGCAGGATACAAAGAAAAGACAGGCCGTGAAGCAGAGTTCTATGTAGTAGAGATCGGTGACGGTGCAAGAGTATTATAAGGAAAGAAGGAAAATGCGATGTTAAACGAAAGTATCAGCAGGCTGGTGCAGTATGGAATCGAAACCGGACTTCTTCCGGAATGTGAAAAGATCTATGCGACAAACCTCCTTCTGGATCTGTTCCATGAGGACAGCTATGAGGAACCGGAAGAAAAGGCAGAGAACATTGATCTGGAAAGTGTATTAAAAGAGCTTCTTGATGAAGCGGTAAACAGAGGACTGATCGAAGACAGTATCGGATACCGGGATCTTTTTGATACAAAGATGATGAACTGTCTGGTACCGCGTCCGGCACAGGTACAGAAAGAATTCTGGGATGCATACGAAAAATCTCCGGAAGCAGCCACAGAATATTTCTACAAACTGAGCCAGGACAGCGATTATATTCGCCGTTATCGTGTAAAGAAAGATAAAAAATGGACGGTAGAAAGTCCGTATGGTACGATTGACATTACGATCAATCTTTCCAAACCGGAGAAGGATCCGAAAGCCATTGCGGCAGCGAAAAATGCGAAGAACAATGCATATCCGAAATGCCAGCTCTGTATGGAGAACGAAGGATATGCGGGAAGACTGGATCACCCTGCAAGAGAAAACCACCGGATCATTCCGATTACCATCAATGAATCCAAATGGGGATTCCAGTATTCACCGTATGTCTACTATAATGAGCACTGCATCGTGTTCAACGGGGAGCATACGCCGATGAAGATCGACCGTGCTGCATTTACCAAGCTGTTTGACTTTGTAAAGCAGTTCCCACATTACTTCCTTGGATCCAATGCGGATCTTCCGATCGTAGGCGGTTCCATTTTAAGCCACGACCATTTCCAGGGAGGCCATTATACGTTTGCCATGGCAAAAGCACCGATTGAAAAGAAAGTGACAATCCCGGGTTATGAAGATGTAGAGGCCGGAATCGTGAAGTGGCCGCTTTCCGTACTTAGAATTCGTCATCAGGATGAAAAGAGACTGATCGACCTTGCGGATCATGTGCTGAAAGCATGGAGAGGATATACAGATGAAGCGGCGTTTATCTTTGCCGAGACAAACGGAGAGCCGCATAATACCATCACTCCGATTGCAAGAATGAAAGACGGTATGTACGAACTGGATCTGACGCTTCGGAATAATATTACGACAGAGGAGCACCCGCTCGGCGTTTACCATCCGCACGCACAGTACCACCATATCAAGAAAGAAAACATCGGTCTGATCGAGGTAATGGGACTTGCAGTTCTGCCGGCCCGCCTGAAAGACGAGATCGAACTTCTGAAAAAATACATTCTGGAAGGCAAAGACATCCGCAGCAATGAGAAGATCGAAAAACATGCGGACTGGGTAGAGAAATTCCTTCCAGAATACGAAGAAATCAATGCGGACAACATCGAAGAGATCCTGCAGCAGGAGATCGGTAAGGTGTTTGTTCATGTACTGGAAGACGCAGGTGTCTATAAATGCACCGAAGAGGGAAGAGAAGCGTTCATGCGCTTTATCCAGACTCTGTAGAAACAGACGGAGAAAAAGAGATGTATAGGATTGCCGACGATGTTGAGGCGGTTGTGACCAGCTTCAATCAGGGAGAGATGCTTCGGGATGCGGTACAGTCGCTATGCGGACAGACAGTTCTTCCATCCAGAATAATTATTGTGGACGACGGTTCCACGGATGAAACTTCAATCCTCATATTGGAGCAGATTCAGGAAGATACGAAGCGGCCTGTTCCTGTCAGTGTGATTCGCCGGTCTAACAGTGGGGTATCGGCGGCAAGAAATACCGGACTTTGTGAAGTAAAGACTTCCATGGCTCTTATTCTGGACGGGGATGATAAGCTGGAACCGGAATTTCTGGAAAAGGTCAGCCACATGCTGAGAGAAGATCCATCCATGGTGGCAGCATCCTCATGGATGCGGACCTTTGGCGTACTGGATGCAGTTGTGAAGCCTTCCGGAGGACCGGTGAAAAATTTCCTTTCACGTAATTGCTGTCCGGCATCCCATATCCTTCGGAAAGAGGTATGGGAAGTATGCGGCGGTTATGATGAATCCATGCGTTCCGGATTTGAGGACTGGGATTTCTTTTTGAATCTTCTGGAGACAAGACCGGATGCGTGGATTGGAATTGTTCCGGAACCGCTTCTTGACTATCGGACTGCTCCGGCATCAGCGAATGTAAAGAGTATGTCGAAGAGACTGGAACTGATGCGTTATCTGATTGACAAGCATTTTCGTTCTTATCAGGAGCATCTTGCGGATGCCATTCTGGGAATAGAAGGCATTTCCATGTCAAGGCTTGACGGATGGGAGAGAGAAATGCTTCACATGCTGGAATCCGGGCAAAAACCTGGAAATAATTCGGAAGAGTTTCTAAGACATCCATCCTATGGGGACGGCGGCATGGCAGCTGCAGTTCGGATTGCATCACGCTTTGACGTGAAAGCATCAGATAATGAATAAAAGAATGAAGAAAGGGACCGGCGGGCATTGCCCGACGGTCCCTTCGTTCTTTTAGGATCAGGATTCGGATACTTCTTTTAACATACTGATATCAGTATCCGCAATTAACGAATAATTGGTATGATAGATAACGAATCCCGGTTTCTGCCCTTTGACCTTTTTCACATGCTTTTTCTCTACATAATCGACTTCGACCTTTTCGCTTCCATTATTTTTGGAATAGAAAGCGGCAAGTTTTCCGGCCTCCTCAAAGACGCGGTCCGGCATGTCTTCTCCCTGGGATTTGACAATGACATGGGAGCCCGGCACTTTTTTTGCGTGGAACCACCAGTCATTTCCCGATGCGAAAGAGAAAGTCAGCTCTTCGTTCTGGAAATTATTTTTTCCTACATACATATCATAGCCGTCACTGGAAATATAGTGGAGCGGCATACTTTTGAATTTCTCTTTTTTCTTTGTGAATTTCCGGCGGACATAACCGCTCTGTGTCAGCTCTTCTTTGACCTGCGCCAGATCGTCTTCAGTCCGGGCAATGTCCAGTGCGTTGCTGACAGATTCCAGATAGGAGATCTCGTCCCGGGTTTCTACGATCAGATGGGAGAGCGCTTCATAAGTCCGCTTCATCTTATTATATTTTTCAAAATAGCGTTTTGCATTTTCCAGAGGCGTCTTCGTTGGATCCAGTGGAATCCGGATCATTTCATTTGTGTAGTAATTCAGCGCCTCCAGCTCCTTGGCCTCCGGTTCTGCCTGATAGCCGTAAGTCTGCAAAAGTTCTCCATAGACTTTGTAGGTTTCCCTCTTGTCCGTATCTTTCAGCTGGCGGGCCTGCAGGTCGTATTTCTTCCGGTTTCGCTCCAGGGCAGTCTGCACGATGTGCCGGAGATCGGCTGATTTCTGGCGGATCCGGGTGATCCGGTTCTTGACTGCGTAGTAGGAAGAGAGTACCTGAGAAATGGTGTCAAACTCCTGACGGGCACATCCTTCCAGATGCGTCAGCGGAACAGATGCAAACTCCTGAGGCTCGTTGTTCCGGTAATAGATGGCCGGATGAAAATCCTCTTCTCGAACCTGATCAAGAAACAGAGAAAACTGCCGGTACAGATGCGTCATCAGATCATCGGAAAGCTCTGACGGCGGAAGAGCAGAATCCAGTCCGGCGAGAAAGCAGATTTCTTCAGCCACGACAGGACTGATTCCGGTAAGGCTTGTGTAGAGAGCCTTGGAAAGCGCGGACGGCTTCTGTCTGAGAAGCGCTGCAAAATCGGATTCCGATATGGTCAGCGGGTCTGCTTTGTGCATCGTATCCGGTATAAAGTAAGTCCGTCCCGGAAGAACCTCCCGCACGGAACTCATCTGGGCAGGCACGTGCTTGATACTGTCGATGATCCGGTCATCCTCATCACAGAAAATGACGTTGCTGTGTTTGCCCATGATCTCAATGACAAGTTTCTTGCGGCAGAGATCTCCAAGCTCATCCAGATGCTCGATTCCAAGCACGATAATCCGCTCAAGAGACGGCTGTGTGATGGACACGATCCGTCCGTTTGCAATATGTTTTCTGAGAAGCATACAGAAATTCGGGGCTGTAAACGGGCTTGGTTTGTTCTCGTCTGTCAGATACACAAGAGGCAGGGAAGCGCTCGCTGAGATATAGAGACGGCGCTGTCCGGAAGGTGCCTTGACAGTAAGAAGAAGCTCGTCAGCCTCCGGCTGGGCGATCTTTGCGATCCGTCCGCCAAGGAGGGCATCCCGCATTTCTTTTACTATATTTGCAATGGTAATTCCATCTAATGCCATAGGTCATTCTCCTTTGCTTTTTAGTCTGTTTTACAGTATAACATAGTTGAACATGGTTGACGATAAAAATCAAATGAATTATAATGAAAAACAGCAAAATAAACTTTATAGAGGAAATGATCATGATAAGAAGTATGACGGGCTTTGGCCGGTGCGAGATTCAAAGCGGAGAAAAGAAATTTACAGTCGAGATGAAGGGTGTAAACCACCGCTACCTGGATGTCAATATCCGTATGCCGAAAAAGCTCTATTTTTTTGAAACCGCAATCCGAAGCTATTTGAAAAAGTATATTCAGAGAGGGAAAGTGGATATCTTTGTAACTTACGAAGACCTCTCAGAAGGACAGATGTCTCTGAAATATAATGAGGCGCTTGCCTCTGAGTATCTGGACTATTTCAGACAGATGGAGGAGAAGTTCGGACTGGAAAATGATGTCCGCATTTCCGCTCTTTCCAGATACCCGGAAGTCTTCACAATGGAAGAGCAGGATGTGGATGAAGAGGAAATGTGGAATGGCCTGAGAGAGGCACTGGATGGAGCTTGTGTCCAGTTTGTATCGGCAAGAGAGACCGAAGGAGAGAAATTAAGAGAAGATCTCATCGGCAAGCTTGACGATATGAAGGCTGTTGTAGAGAAGATTGAGGAGCGCTCCCCGCAGATTCTTTCGGAGTATCGGGAAAAGCTGGAAGAGAAGGTAAAAGAACTTCTGGCAGATACGCAGATCGATGAGAGCCGTATCGCCGCGGAGGTTGTGCTGTTTGCGGACAAGATCTGTACGGATGAAGAAATTGTCCGTCTGAAAAGTCATATCGATCATATGAAATCCACCCTCCAGGC
Organism: Pseudoflavonifractor sp. BSD2780061688st1 E11; assembly: GCF_005844125.1. Lineage (NCBI taxonomy): Bacteria > Bacillati > Bacillota > Clostridia > Eubacteriales > Oscillospiraceae > Pseudoflavonifractor > Pseudoflavonifractor sp. BSD2780061688st1 E11. The sequence goes on along the minus strand of NZ_SPHM01000002.1, from coordinate 172,353 downwards.
AGGAGAGGGCATCGGACGTAAACTGGACTTTATCGCTCAGGAGATGAACCGGGAGGCCAATACGATTCTGTCAAAGGCCAATGACCTGACCGTTTCCAATTATGGAATCGATCTGAAAACAGAGATCGAGAAAGTCCGGGAACAGATTCAGAACATTGAATAGCAGTTAGATAGGAAAGGGAAGAAACAAACATGCAAAAAGGGATACTGACCGTGCTTTCGGGATTTTCCGGAGCAGGAAAAGGGACGGCCATGAAGCGTCTGATGGAGAAATATGAGGACTATGCTCTGTCCATTTCAGCCACCACGAGAAAACCGAGAGAGGGAGAAGTGGACGGAAGAGAATATTTTTTCAAAGAAACCGAAGAATTTGAAAAAATGATTGCACAAGACGAATTAATAGAGTATGCTAGATATGTTAACCATTATTATGGGACACCACGCTCCTATGTGAAGGAGCAGCTTGAGAAGGGCAAGGATGTGATCCTTGAGATCGAAATACAGGGGGCATTGAAGGTAAAAGAAAAGTTTCCGGATACGCTTCTTGTTTTTGTCACCCCGCCAAGCGCTGAGGAGCTCCGCAGACGTCTGATCGGACGGGGAACCGAGACGATGGAAGTCATCGAAGAGCGGCTTGCCCGCGCCAAAGAAGAGGCCAGAGGCATTGACTGTTACGACTGCCTGATCATCAATGATGATCTGGAGACCTGTGTGGATGAGCTTCACGCAGTGATTCAGAATGAGAAGAAGAAAGTCATGAGAAACGCGGAGTTTATCGCTAAAATAAGAGAAGAACTTGAAGAATTGTAAAGAAGAATAGAAAGGAGAATGAGGCTATGCTGCATCCATCTTACACAGACTTAATGAAAGTGGTGAATCAGGACGTAGAAGAGGGGGATACAAAGATTGTAAACAGCCGTTATTCTATCGTTCTTGCTACAGCAAAGAGAGCAAGGCAGCTGATCGATCATGCGGACCCGCTTGTTTCGGTTAAAGACGGAGAAAAACCGCTTTCTATTGCTATCGACGAGATGAACAATGGAAAGTTAAAAATTCTTGGAGAAGAAACTGAAGAATAAGAGACAAAAAGGCAGGTGCTTTTGAAACAAGTATCTGCCTTATGAACTGTTAGGAGAAAATACATGAATATTTTATTTATCTCACTTGGGTGCGACAAGAATCTTGCCGACTCGGAAACGATGCTGGGGATGCTGGCTTCCAGAGGATATCAGATCGTCGATGAAGAGGAAAAGGCGGATGTGATTATTGTCAATACCTGCTGCTTTATCCATGATGCCATGGAAGAAAGTATTGAGACGATTCTGCAGATGGCGGAGTACAAAAAATCCGGCAGTCTGAAAGCTCTGGTCGTGACGGGATGTATGGCAGAACGATACCGTGAGGAGATCACAAAGGAGATCCCGGAAGTGGACGCGGTCCTCGGGACAGCTTCCTACGGACACATCCTTGACGCAGTGGATGAGGCTTTGAAAGGACACTCTTATCTGATGATGGAGCCGCTGAATACACTGCCGATTATCGAAACACACCGGCTCGTGACTACCGGCGGCCACTATGCCTACCTGAAAATCGCAGAGGGGTGTGACAAACACTGTACGTACTGCATCATCCCGAAACTCAGAGGAAATTTCCGAAGCGTTCCGATGGATCATCTGATCAAAGAGGCGGAACAGCTGGCTGCGGACGGAGTGAAAGAGCTGATCCTGGTGGCTCAGGAGACGACACTTTACGGAAAAGACCTTTACGGGGAAAAGAAACTTCCGGAGCTGCTCCATAAGCTCTGCCAGATCAGCGGGATCCGCTGGATCCGGATTCTTTACTGCTATCCGGAGGAGATTACCGAAGAGCTGATTCAGACGATGAAAGAAGAGCCGAAGATCTGTCATTATCTGGATCTTCCGATCCAGCATGCAAGCGACGGCATTTTAAAGAGAATGGGAAGACGTACATCCAAAGAGGAACTGGTACATATTATCTCAAGACTGAGAGAAGAGATCCCGGACATCATACTTCGTACAACGCTGATTACCGGATTCCCGGGAGAGACGCAGGAACAGCATGAAGAGCTGATGGACTTCGTGGACGAGATGGAGTTTGACCGTCTTGGAGTATTCACCTATTCACCGGAAGAAGGCACCCCTGCGGCATCCATGCCGGATCAGATTGAGGAAAGCATCAAGGAAGACCGGAGAGCCGAACTGATGGAACTTCAGCAGGAAATTGCTTTCGAGCAGGCAGAAGACATGGTTGGAAAAGAAGTTCTCGTTATGATCGAAGGGAAAGTAGCAGATGAAAATGCCTATGTGGGCAGAACTTATAAAGATGCGCCGAATGTAGACGGACTGATCTTTGTCAATACCGACGCAGAACTCATGTCCGGAGATTTCGCGAAAGTCAAAGTAACCGGCGCATGTGAATATGATTTGATAGGAGAGTTGATGTAAATGAATCTGCCAAACAAACTGACTGTACTGCGTGTCATCATGATTCCGTTTTTTGTTGTATTTATGCTGACGGATCTGGGAGGAACGTACAGCAACTATATCGCACTTGTGATTTTCTGTGTGGCAAGTCTTACAGATATGCTGGATGGAAAGATTGCAAGAAAGTATAATCTGGTAACAAATTTCGGAAAATTTATGGATCCGCTGGCGGACAAGCTGCTTGTAAGCTCCGCAATGATCTGTCTGATTCCGATGGATAAACTTCCGGCCTGGATTGTCATTGTCATTATCAGCCGTGAATTTATTATCAGCGGATTCCGTCTGGTAGCATCGGACAGCGGTATCGTGATTGCCGCAAGCTACTGGGGAAAATTCAAAACCGTTTCCCAGATGTTTATGATTATTTTCCTGATTCTGGATCTTCCGGGGAATATTGCTTCCGTCATTGAGACAGTGTTGATCTATCTTGCGCTGATTCTGACGGTAGTATCCCTGATCGATTACATTGTAAAGAACAAAGAAGTATTGACAAAAGGAGGTATGTAGGATGGTTGCAGAGCTGATTTCCGTCGGTACAGAAATCCTGCTCGGCAATATCGTAAATACCAATGCAGCTTACCTAGCAGAGAAATGCGCTCTGCTAGGTTTGTCTTTATATCACCAGAGTGTGGTAGGGGACAATGAGGCGCGCATGGAGGATACGATCCGCCGGGCGTTGGAACGGTCTGATGTGGTAATTCTGACAGGAGGACTTGGACCGACCAAAGACGACCTGACAAAAGAAGTGACCGCAAAAGTATTTGGAAAGGAATTATATGAGGATGCCCACACAAAAGAGCGGATTCAGGAATTCTTTAACCGGCTTCATTCAAAGGGGAAAATTACCCGGAATAACTGGAAGCAGGCGCTGGTTCCGGAGGGAGCTATTGTGATTGAGAATCAGAACGGTACGGCTCCTGGGCTGATTGTGACGGGAGAGGAAGGCACCGAGTATGAAGGCAAGCGTGCAATCCTGATTCCGGGGCCGCCGAATGAGTGCATCCCGATGTTTGAAACTCAGATTGCACCTTATCTTTCCGGGCTGCAGCCGGAAGGAATCTATTCCTGCATGGTAAAGGTCTGCTCTATCGGTGAAAGCCGGGCGGAGACCATGGTGGCAGATCTGATGGATGCTCAGACCAATCCGACTCTTGCGCCGTATGCAAAGACCGGGGAAGTACACTTCCGGATCACTGCAAAAGCCAAAGACGAGAAGACGGCAGAGCAGCTGATGGCGCCGATGGTACAAGAATTGAAAAACCGGTTCGGCGATTATATTTATACGACAAAAGAAGAAGTCACACTGGAAGAAGCTGTGGTGCATATGCTGGAGGAACGTCATATGACAGTGACGACAGCAGAGTCCTGTACCGGAGGACTTCTGTCCGGACGGCTGATCAATGTGCCGGGAGCATCCAGCGTGCTGAACGAGGCGCATGTGACGTATTCTAATGAAGCAAAAGAGCGGATTCTGCATGTGCCGCATGAAATTCTGGTGCAATACGGAGCAGTCAGCGAGGAGACAGCACGGGCCATGGCAGAGGGAGCATGCAAAGTCTCCGGGGCAGACGCATCCATTGCTGTGACCGGAATCGCAGGTCCGGACGGCGGAACACCGGAAAAGCCGGTAGGGCTTGTTTACATCGGCTGTACTGTGAAAGGAAAAACAAAAGTCGAACGATGCTGCTTTACGGGAAATCGTCAGAAAAACCGGGAATATGCTGTGGCGAGAGGACTCATTCTGTTAAGAGAGATGCTTCTGGAAGCAAAATAGGATGATCGCCACATGGATCTAACCGAAAAATTCGACGTTTTGTGCAATCAGCTGATTGACGAAAACGCATTTTTGTGAGAAAATTAACACGGATAAAGGCTGTCAAAAGGCAGTCTCCCAAGAGAGATTACACATAGTTGAAAGGAGTCCTTAAGATGATTTATTCACACGAAGTAGAAATGATGTGTCCAGTTGCACAGGGTGCGAATCATGGACCAGCTCCAATCCCAGAAGAAGCAAAATGGGTACAGGCAAAAGAAATTAAAGATATTTCCGGTTTAACACACGGTGTAGGCTGGTGTGCTCCTCAGCAGGGAACATGTAAGCTGACACTGAACGTAAAAGACGGAATTATCCAGGAGGCACTGGTTGAAACAATCGGATGCTCCGGTATGACACATTCTGCAGCCATGGCTTCCGAGATCTTACCAGGAAAAACTATCCTCGAAGCTTTAAATACAGACCTTGTCTGCGACGCAATCAACACAGCAATGAGAGAGCTTTTCTTACAGATCGTATACGGACGTACACAGAGCGCATTTTCTGAAGACGGACTTCCGATCGGTGCAGGACTGGAAGACTTAGGAAAAGGTCTTCGTTCCCAGGTTGGTACCATGTACGGAACACTTGCAAAAGGTCCTCGTTATCTGGAAATGGCAGAAGGATATGTAACAGGAATCGCATTAGACGAAAACAATGAGATCATCGGTTACAAATTCGTAAGCCTTGGAAAATTCACCGATTTCATTAAGAAAGGTGACACACCGAACGAAGCATGGGAAAAAGCACAGGGACAGTATGGCCGTGTGGATGATGCAGTGAAGATCATCGACCCAAGACAGGAATAGGCGAGAGGAGGACTTTTAAAATGGCTTTATTTGAATCATATGAAAGACGAATTGATAAAATCAACGCTGTATTAAACAGCTATGGCATCGCTTCTATCGAAGAAGCAGAGAAAATTACAAAAGACGCAGGCCTTGATGTTTACAATCAGGTAAAAGGCATTCAGCCGATCTGCTTTGAAAACGCATGCTGGGCATATATTGTAGGTGCTGCAATCGCAATCAAAAAAGGATGCACAAGAGCAGCAGACGCAGCAGCAGCAATCGGAGAAGGACTTCAGGCTTTCTGTATTCCAGGATCTGTAGCTGACCAGAGAAAAGTAGGTCTTGGACATGGTAACCTTGGAAAAATGCTTCTGGAAGAAGACACAGACTGCTTCGCATTCCTTGCAGGACACGAATCTTTCGCAGCAGCAGAAGGTGCGATCGGTATCGCTGAGAAAGCAAACAAAGTACGTAAAAAACCATTACGTGTTATCTTAAACGGTCTTGGAAAAGATGCTGCAAAGATCATTTCCAGAATCAACGGATTTACATATGTACAGACAGAGTATGACTACTATACAGGAGAACTTAAAGAAGTTTCCCGTACATCCTACTCTGACGGACTTCGTTCCAAAGTAAACTGCTACGGAGCAAACGACGTTCGTGAAGGTGTTGCAATCATGTGGAAAGAGGGCGTAGACGTATCCATCACTGGTAACTCTACAAACCCGACACGTTTCCAGCATCCGGTTGCAGGTACATACAAAAAAGAATGTATCGAAGCAGGAAAGAAATACTTCTCTGTAGCATCCGGCGGTGGTACAGGACGTACACTTCACCCGGACAACATGGCAGCAGGACCGGCTTCCTACGGTATGACAGATACATTAGGACGTATGCACTCTGACGCACAGTTCGCTGGATCCTCTTCCGTACCGGCTCACGTAGAAATGATGGGTCTGATCGGAGCAGGAAACAACCCGATGGTTGGTATGACAGTAGCTGTTGCAGTTGCCATTGAGGAAGCTGCTAAGGCTGGCAAATTCTAAGAAATTTTAATTTTAAGCGGTACTTTGTAAAACAGAGTGCCGCTTATTTTTATTTTTCTGTATCTCCTCTAAGTTTTTCAAGACTTTATGTGTCGATGATCAGGATTTAATTTTAGTATGGAATTAAGAAACGGGAGACTGTGAATAAAAGATAAGAATAATATAATGAAATGAAGGCTAGCACCTTAGGCGCTAGCCGATTACAATGCAAAATACATGCTTGACAGGTAATCATGATTTTATAACAAAAGTGAAAGTGCTAGAGGTAATACCGTATCTCACCAAATTGTGTGTACCATTTGTCTAATATAAGGTCACTGTTTGCTTCGATAATTCGGATCATTCGGCGAAGTTCTTTTTGAGGAATCTTGGAGTTATTATTGCATACTAAAGCTTTTCCAGTGCTGGTTATCCAAATTTTTGTGGCATTTGCTGATGCGCGTCCTTCTGAAATATGCACGTGTACTGGTTCCAGAGGATCGTTTTCATTTGACCAAAAGTAAACAAGATAGGAACCAATTCTAAAGATTTGCGGCATCAGAGAAGCCTCCTTCCTGAGAAAACTCCATGATCAAGTGCGCGTTGTTGCGAATCAGTTTTTTGAAATAGTTCATTTCATTTTCTGAGTAGCCGTGAATATCTGTCCATTCATATTCGGGAAGAAAACAAGTTGCATTATGGAACCCGTCTTTCAGATCGGGTGTTTCAATATAGACTTTGACACGACCATCTGGGAGCATCTCAGAATGTGTGATTTCCGTATCATCATTAAGAGTTAAATATGGATACATCATGCCTTTATACCGTCCTTTCTATATATTATTCCCCAGATTGCTATGGAGACATCTGGTGATTTTCTATTTTTTCTTCTATAAGAAGATGTATGATATTGTGTCCTGTATTATCATGAGCAAGAGTGATGTTGCTAAAGAATAATGAGATCATACCATCAGCACACCACTTTTCACCTAGATCAAAGAAGCTATTGTAAAGCTTAAATCTCCATATATTCCCACTGTTACAGGCTGATCGAAAGGAATCATGACAGGAGCGGAATCTTCGTCATAATGGTAAACAGTCGTTCGTTCCTTTTCGGGATCGACAATCCAGTATTCGTGGACACCTGCCTCGGCATATTTGCCATTTTTGATGCTGTAGTCCAGCTTACGACTGCCTGGCGAGACAATTTCGATGATGAAGTCGGGAGCACCAACACATCCTTTATCGGTCAGCTTATCTTTTGAGCAGATAACAGAGATATCCGGCTCAACATACACGGTATCATCTGCGTTGAGGTTTACAGCAAATGGTGCAGGATAGATTTTACAGTCACCACGTTTGTCAGAAATGTAGTTGCCAATAATGCGGCTTAACTGATGTACCAGTTCCTGATGTAAGCGACTTGGAGGAGCCATCATGTAAAGCTGTCCGTTGATTAGTTCTGCACGTTCTCCGTCCGGAAGATTCCAGTAATCATCTGATGTATAGCGTTTTTCCGGTAATGGCATAGTGTCACGTCCTTTCTCAAAGCTCTTTTTTTGTTCAAGCTGTTTAAATATATTATACAAAAGAACACAATGAATATCAAACTTTTTGGAACACCCACTGGTTTGAAATCTCTTAGTATTATTGAATTTTCGACATCGACACAACAGACTTTGCAAATCTGGACATAGAGAAGATTCTGAAATGGATTGACAAAAATCGCGAAGAATGAGAAAAATATGATATACTTACGATAATAAAGCAAGGGGTGATAGGTATGGAGACTTTTCATGAAGCATCCATGAATGTTTATTTTATCCGGCATGGTCAGACTGATTATTCTCTGAAAGATCAAAAGATTTACCAGGGATTCGGTGTGAATCTGGCGCCGCTTTCCGAAGAAGGGATCCGTCAGATTGAAGAGGCAGCCAAAGATCCGAGACTGCAAGGTGCAGAGTTGATTCTGACCTCTCCTTATACAAGGGCGGTTCAGACGGCGGCAATTCTTTCCAGACGGTTGGATCTGCCGATTGCCGTAGAGACCGACCTGCATGAATGGGTGGCAAATAAGCATTACATTTACGAAGAAAATGAAACAGCTCACAAAGCATTTCATGAGTTCATGGAACGTAACGGAGAAGCAATGGAAGGAGCCCTCTGGGAGTCCGCAGAGGATATCCGGCAGAGGGTAGAAGGGGTTCTGAAAAAATACAGGCAGTATCATAAAATCATAGTTGCCGGACATGGATATATGATTCAGGCGATGACAGGGGTACCGCATCCTGACAATGGAGAGATCTGCTTTTATCAGGAAAAGCTATAAGTTTCTGAAGACATTGGGAAGTATCTATCAGTAACTTGTACCGCATACCGGGATGATTGTGGTATAATAATAAAAGCGCTTGCGTTTGCAAGAGAAGATACGACAGCAAAAACGAGGAGGTTTACCAACATGAAGTATGATTTTACATCCATTATGGACCGGCGCGGTAAGGACGCCATTGCAGTGGATCTTCCGGGCAATGTTCCGGCAGGGGGATTTGCGCCGGGAGGACCGAAGGAAGGGTTTGATCTGATCCCGATGTGGGTGGCAGACATGAATTTCCCGACAGCGCCGTCTATTATCGAAGAGGTGAAGACACGTCTGGAACATCCGGCATTTGGATATTTTAATCCATCGGATGCATATTTCGATGCCATTATCAACTGGCATAAGGAACGTAAAGGCGTGGAAGGACTTACAAAGGAAGATATCGGTTATGAGAACGGAGTGCTTGGGGGACTGGTATCTGCACTGAATGCGTTTGCATCTCATGGGGATCCGATCCTTGTTCACAGTCCGACTTATATCGGTTTTACAAACAGTATCGAAGGAGCAGGGTATAAGATAGTACACAGTCTGTTAAAGCAGGATGAAGAAGGAGTCTGGCGGATGGACTATGAAGATATGGATGCCAAAATCAAGGCAAACAAGATCCATGTCGCAGTGTTCTGTAATCCACACAACCCGACCGGAAGAGTCTGGGAGCCGGAAGAAATCGAAAAGGCCATGGAAGTCTACAAGGCAAACGACTGTATTGTTATTTCCGACGAGATCTGGTCTGATCTGATTTTGGAAGGATATCACCACACACCGACCCAGTCTGTAAGCGTGGACGCAAAGAACCGGACCATCGCACTGTATGCGCCAAGCAAGACATTCAATCTGGCCGGTCTGATTGGAAGTTATCACGTGATCTATAATTCCTATCTTCGTGACCGAGTTGTGGCAAGCAGCAGCAAATGCCATTATAATTCCATGAATGTGCTCTCCATGCATGCGCTTGTGGGAGCATACAGGAAAGAAGGAGCTGAGTGGGTAGATGAGCTCCGTCAGGTACTGTCCGGAAATGTGGACTATGCATATGATTACATCAAAGAGCATTTTGAAGGTGTAAACCTCTCAAAACCGCAGGGAACCTACATGTTGTTCCTGGATTGTGAAGAGTGGTGCAAAAAGCATGGAAAAACAGTGGACGAGCTTTTGAAGGCAGGATGGGATGTCGGTGTTGCATGGCAGGACGGACGTCCGTTCCACGGTGAATACGGTATTCGTATGAACCTTGCGCTGCCGCTTTCCAGGGTGCAGGAAGCATTCCGTCGGCTTGACGAATATGTATTTTAAAGGATAAAGGCTGATTACAAAAGAGATGTGCCAGGATAGAAGTGTAACATATATCCGGGGCGCATCTCTTTTTACTGCCTTTTTATGTCGAATATGGTATAATCAGCACAGGACGAAATGTCTGAAGGAATGAAAACAGTTACAAAAGAGAAAAGAGGGTGGAAAGCTATGACCGAAGAGGAAAAAAGACGGGAATTAGCCAGGCGCAAGAGAATCCGAAGAGAAAAGCGCCGGAAGAAGCTGATCTGGAAGCGGAGAATTCTGATCGGCTGTATGGTACTGATTCTTGTGCTGATTGTTGGCTTGATTTCATCGATCCGCTCCTGCCATCAGAAGGCAGTAGAGACTGATGCGAAGATTCAGGCGGAGAAAGAGGCCAAAGAGAAGAAAAAACGGGAAGAAGCGGAGAAAAAAGAAAAAGAGGAGCACACACTGCGCATAGTGGCTGTCGGAGACAACTTTTTCCATGACACCGTACTGGCCGACGGACAGCAGGAAAGCGGAGTGTGGAGCTATGATTACATTTATAAAAATGTAAAAGAAGAGATTGAAGGGGCGGATCTTGCCGTTGTCAATCAGGAGACGCCGATTGTGAGCAGCCACGACAATACGAGCGGCTACCCGACCTTTGGAATGCCGCAGGAAGGCGGCCAGGCCCTTGCAAATCTGGGATTCGATGTGATTACCATGGCAACGAATCATTCCTATGATAAAGGAAAAGAAGGAGTGACAGATTCCCTTGCTTTCTGGGAATCCCAGGAGACGCCTCCGGCAGTGCTTGGAATTCATGAAAGCGCCGAAGACCAGCAGGCGGACCGGGTGAAGATCATCGAGAAGAAGGCGTTTAAGATTGCAATGATGAATTACACAACCCTGATCAATATCGGAGCTCCGGTTCCGGAAAATGAATCTTATGCGGTTGATGTCTATGATGAAGAGACGGTAAAAGCGGATGTGGAACGAGCCAAAGAAGAGGCGGATATCGTGATGGTCTTTCTGCATACCGGGGTGGAATATCAAAATGAACCGGATGAAGCGACGAAAGAGCGGGTGGAGTATCTGGCCGATCTTGGAGTAGATGTAGTGATTGGCACGCATCCGCATGTGATCCGTCCGTACGGCATGATGGAACGTCCGGATGGAAAGCAGATGCTTGTGTACTATTCTCTTGGGAATTTTGTTTCCGGACAGCAGGGAATTTCCCAGCTTCTGGAGGGAATGGCAGATATGACGTTTGTCAAAGATCCGGATACAGGCGAGATCAGTATTGAAACGTACTCCATGGAGCCTCTCGTGATGCATTATGAACCGGGATATTCAGGATATGCGGTATATCCGCTGGAAAAATATACCGAGGAGCTGGCAGCGGCCAGCGGTGTCCATCAGGAGACGAATGAGGATTTTTCACCGGAGAGTATTCAGGCTTACTTTGAACCATATCTGAAGCCGCAGGTATTTGAGCGGTCAGAATAATCCGGTCAGTCAGACAGCCTGCAACAGGGGCGAGATGAAAAAGGAGGTAAAAAAGAGCTATGGAACAATTATCGTTATTTGATGACAGAGAACGGTCGGCGCCTCTTGCCTCCCGGCTTCGTCCTTCCTCTTTGGAGGAGTTTGCAGGGCAGGAGCATCTGGTCGGGAAAGGGAGGATTTTAAGGCAGCTGATTGAGAAAGATCAGATCTCCTCCATGATTTTCTGGGGGCCGCCTGGTGTCGGAAAGACAACCCTTGCAAGTATCATTGCGGGGAAAACGAAGGCGGAGTTTGTCAATTTCAGTGCCGTGACAAGCGGGATCAAAGAGATTAAGGAAGTCATGAATACGGCGGAGATGCAGCGTCAGATGGGAAAACGGACCGTGCTCTTCGTGGACGAGATCCACCGGTTCAACAAGGCGCAGCAGGATGCCTTCCTTCCGTTTGTGGAAAAAGGAAGTATTATTCTGATCGGGGCGACTACGGAGAATCCGTCTTTTGAGGTAAATTCCGCGCTCCTTTCCAGATGCAAGGTCTTTGTACTGAAAGCACTGGAGATGAAAGATCTGGTGAAACTGCTCGAGCATGCGTTGAAAAGTCCGGCGGGATTCGGAAATCAGAATATTCAGATTACCGGGCAGCAGATAGAGGCGATCGCCGCCTTTGCAAACGGGGATGCCAGGACTGCGTTGAACACGCTGGAGATGGCGGTGCTGAACGGGGAAATGAGCGCAGAGGGAATCCAGATCACCAATGAAGGACTGGAGCAGTGTATCAGCCGGAAGTCTCTGCTTTATGATAAGACCGGGGAGGAGCATTACAATCTGATTTCCGCCCTTCACAAGTCCATGAGAAACAGCGATCCTGATGCAGCAGTCTACTGGATGTGCCGGATGCTGGAAGGCGGAGAAAATCCACTTTATATTGCCCGGAGACTGATCCGGTTTGCAAGCGAGGATGTGGGGATGGCAGACAGCCGGGCGCTGCAGGTGGCGGTTGCGGCATATCAGGCGTGCCATTTTCTTGGAATGCCGGAGTGCGATGTACATCTGACCCATGCAGTTGTATATCTGGCAATGTCGCCAAAATCCAATGCCCTGTACCGGGCGTGTGAGTCCTGCAAGCGGGATGTGAAAGAAAAACGCGCAGAGCCGGTGCCGCTGGTATTGAGAAATGCGCCAACAGGACTGATGAAAGAGTTAAATTACGGAAAAGGGTATGAATATGCTCATAATACTGAAGAAAAACTGACCCGTATGCAGTGCATGCCGGACAGTTTAAAGGGAAGAATCTATTATGAGCCGACGGAACAGGGAGAAGAGCGCAAAGTAAAAGAGCGCCTTCAGAAGATAAAGGAATGGAAAAACGGAGATCGAAATGATGTGGAGTAGAAAAAAGCTGAAGAAACAGGGAAAGCAGGCTTTGCGTAAGAACTGGTGGCGGATTATCGGAATCAGTTTGATGCTGGCATTTATTGCAGGAGGTATGAGGATTTCCTACCGGATTGACGATGCGGCAGTCAGACTTACCGGAGAGGAAATCGGAATACCGACGAATGCGCAGATTTTGAACGACTGGTATTTGAGTATAGAGAGAAGCTCTGATACGGAGAGCGGACAGATTCTGGCCTTTCTGGGGGAGCACTATACCCCGAAAAAAGGGGTGCTGGCCGGAGTCTATAATCATATGACCAAGGAAAGATCTGCTTTTTTTGGATTTTTAAATGCGATGAATGATTTTTTGTTCAAAGATAAAATTGCAGAAGGCTTTGTTATTCTGATCGGTGTCATTTTGCTGATTCTGTTTCTGATTTTTGTAAGTAACGTCCTAAGCGTAGGGCAGTGCAGATTTCTTCTGGAAAACAGAACATACCGCCAGGTAAAAATGGGCCGGCTTGCCTTTGTCTGGAGAGCAAGACGCTGGAAAAATGTAATGTTTATCATGCTGAAAAAATCAGTTTTTCTGTTTCTGTGGGATATGACGATTATCGGCGGTATCATCAAAAGGTATTCTTATCGGATGATTCCGTTTATTCTGGCGGAAAATCCGGATATTCCGCACCGTGAAGCCTTTCTTTTGTCCAGACAGATGATGAATGGAAATAAAATGCGGGCTTTTATCCTGGATCTTTCTTTTCTGGGATGGCATATCCTGAATATATTTACCATGGATATTTTAAGGTATGCCTTTATTACCCCGTATACGGAGACCACATCTGCCGAGCTTTATGTGGCGCTGAGAGAGGAAGCGTTTGAAAAAGGACTTGATGGAGTCCGTTTCCTCGATGACGAGAGGTTGTATGAAGAATCAGATCTGGAAGAGTATCCGGTAGAATCCCATAGACTTTATAATCCGCAGATGAAAAAATGGATCCGCATTGAGTATGAGCGGACCTATTCTTTGAGATCCCTTATTCTTATATTTTTTACCTTTTCATTCGTCGGATGGCTGTGGGAAGTGTCTCTTCATTTGTTTGGGGACGGTGTGTTTGTAAACAGGGGATTTTTTCATGGACCGTGGCTGCCGATTTACGGAACGGGAGGCATTCTGGTAGTCGTGCTTTTGAAACGGTTTGTGCATAAGCCGCTTGTGACTTTTTTGATGGCGGTGGTTGTGTGTGGTGCTGTAGAATATCTGTCCGCATGGCTTTTGTGGGAAATTAAAGGTATGTACTGGTGGAATTATACCGGATACTTTTTGAATCTTCACGGGCGCATCTGCGCGGAAGGGTTGATCGTATTCGGGCTTGGAGGCTGTGCCTTTATCTATATCGCGGCGCCGTTTTTTGATGAAATTTACAGGCGGATTCCACAGAAGATTGCAAGAATTATCTGTGTAGTCCTGCTGCTTCTGTTTGCTGTTGATATCGTTTATTCACTGATCCATCCGAACAGCGGGGCAGGGATTACCGACTATCATGTACATGCTGGCGAAGTATTGTCGCTGCTTTGTCTTTGAATAAATACACGGTGCACACTTTCCTTTTTTCCATGATTAATTTATAATAGAATCAGCGCATTAATGAAAGAGTAAGAAAAAAGGAGACAGGAGAGAAACATGTACGCTGATGAAAATGTAATCACAATCAAACATAAGGTACTGAATGAAGTGGCGAGGCTGGCTTTTGAAGGAAAACTGGAAGAAGAGCGGGATCACATTGCAGGCAGACTGATTCCGGGACCTCTTCCGCAGTTTCGATGCTGTATTTACAAAGAAAGAGAAATCATACGTCAGAGAGTTCGTCTGGCAGAAGGAAAGGCGCCGGGTGAAGAGGATGATGGAAATATTATTCAGGTCATTAATTCGGCGTGTGAGGACTGTCCGATTTCCAGTTATACAGTGACTGAAAACTGTCAGAACTGTCTTGGAAAAGCATGTATCAACGCATGTAAATTCGGAGCAATCGAATCAGGAAGACACCGGTCCCATATTGATGCATCCAAGTGTAAAGAGTGCGGACAGTGTGCAAAGGCATGTCCGTATAATGCGATTGCACATTTGAAGCGGCCGTGTAAGTTCAGCTGTCCGGTTGACGCAATTACTTACAATGAATACGGTCTTTCCGTGATCAATAAGGACAAATGTATCCGCTGCGGAAAATGTATCCACAGCTGCCCGTTTGGAGCAATCGGAACAAAGAGCTTCATGGTACCGGTTATTGAAGCGTTGAAGTCCGGAAAACATGTTTATGCAATGGCAGCCCCTGCCACAGAAGGACAGTTTGGTCCGGATATCACGATGGCAAGCTGGAGAAAGGCCATGAAGGAAATCGGCTTTGTGGACTTTTACGACGTAGGACTTGGCGGGGACATGACTGCGGCATACGAGGCGGAAGAATGGACGGAAGCCTACAAGGAAGGAAAGAAGAAAGTGACATCCTGCTGTCCGGCATTTGTCAATATGGTGCGGATGCATTTTCCACAGCTTGCAGATTGTGTTTCTACAACGGTATCACCGATGTGTGCGGTATCCAGGCTGATCAAGGCACAGGATCCTGAGGCAGTTACGGTATTCATCGGACCATGTGTGGCGAAGAAATCAGAAGTTGTGGATCAGCAGATTGAAGGAAATGCAGACTTTGTACTTACATACAGTGAGATCCGCGCGATTATGAGAGCCAAAAATGTGAAACTGGAACCATGTGAGAATAACGATCAGATTGCATCTACATTTGGAAAACGCTTTGCAAATTCCGGTGGAGTGACGGCGGCAGTACTGCAGAGTATGAAGGAGGCCGACGCCGATATCGATGTGAAAGTACAGAAGGCGAACGGGGCCGCAGAATGCAAGAAGGCTCTTCTTCTTTTAAGAGCAGGAAAACTTCCGTTTGACTTTATCGAAGGAATGGCATGCGAAGGCGGCTGCGTGGGAGGACCAAGCGCATATAACGACCAGTTCTCATCCAAAAAGAACAGAGATGCACTGATCAGCCAGGCAGACGACAGAGGAATTCACGAAAACCTGAGCAGATATCAGATGGACAGCTTCTCCATGCACAGAGAGTAGGAAATATCTGATTTCCTGTATATAGAAACGAATATAGAAAAAGGAAAGTTCATTGGAACTTTCCTTTTTTGTTGTTCATCTATGATTTCTTTTTTTCTTCTTTCGGAAGAATGGTATTCAGAATAATCGCCGTCAGTGTTGCAAGGACAACCGGAGAACTTCCAAAGATTGTTGTAACCCAGGATGGAAATGACGCCAGTGAAGCAGGTGCCTGTGTAACACCCATGCCAAGGGCAACTGACAGCCCGACAATAGCGGTATTCCGGTAATTCATCTCCTGGAGCATGATCAGCTTGATTCCGGTCATTGCGATGGATGCGAAAACGGAAATCGTTGCGCCTCCAAGTACACATTGAGGAATCGTAGTCAGAAGCGCTGAAAATTTCGGGACAAATCCGGCAACCAGCATGATGACCGCTGCAAGACCAAGTACACAGCGGTTGATGACTTTTGTTGTCGTAACAATGCCGACATTCTGACTGTAAGTTGCTGTCGGAAGTCCGCCGATCAGGGAGCACAGAATATTTGTGACTCCGTACATGACGATACCGCCCTGCAGTTCTTTATCTTTTGGTTCCCGTTCCATACTTCCTACTGTTGTAGCAGAAAGATCTCCGATCGCCTGAATGGAGTTGATGGCAAACAACACACCGATCGCAATGCAGGCGGATGGATCGAAAGAAAGTCCGAAATGCAGTGGCTGCGGGAGCTGGAAGTAGCCCGCGGACTGGATTCCGGAAAAATCGACGAGTCCCAGACACGATGCAAAGATATACCCTGCGATGATTCCTACGAGGATGGACGCAAGCTTTAAAAATCCTTTCGCAAAGTGATTCAGACCGACTACTACGGCAAGAGTGAAAAAGGCCGCAAGCCAGTTTTTCCAGGAACCGTAATCAGGATTCGAAGTACCTCCTGCCATATAGTTGACCGCGGTAGGATACAGGGAGAGTCCGATTGTAAATACGACGGTTCCGGTAATGATCGGCGGGAACAGAACACGGATCTTCTGTATGGCAAGACCGACTATAATTGCGACAAATCCGCCGATGAGCTGCGCGCCGAGAATCGTTCCGACATCAGAATTCGCGGCGATGGCCTGCATGCTTGGCACGTAGGCAAAGCTGATTCCCATAATGACCGGAAGAGCCGAACCGAGCTGAAAATTTTTAAACCGGATAAAAGGAAACAGCTGAAGCAGAGTGCTGATTGCAGAAGTGAAAAGGGCAGCCTGCACTAAAATGACCTGATCACGCTCGTTGAGTCCGGCCACACCGGATACGATGATTGCAGGGGTGACACATCCAACAATCATGGCAACGACGTGTTGAAGCGCAAGAGGAAGTGCCTGGCCAAACTTCGGTACTCCGTTCAGCTCAAAAACTGAGGCATACTGCCTGCTTTGAGACGAGTGGTTTGAATTTGACATAATGTCCTCCTTAGTATAAATCTATAAAACATGATAATACTATACCAGTCACAGCCTGCCTGCAAGTGGTTTTGCCAAAAATCTTAAATTTTCTTAAAGATTTCTCCGCCTTTCTGCCTGTTACGGTGTATAATAAAGGCAGGAAAGGTGCAGGTGATGGTATGAATTACGAAGGACAGATTTGCAGGGGACCGATGGAACGTTCCTCTTTTATGCTTCCTGTGGAAGTGGGGTGCGCGTATAACGGCTGTAAATTCTGCACCCTGTTCAAGCATCTGAAATACAGGGAGCTCCCAATGGAACAGATCGAAGAAGAATTAAAACGGGTCAGTACGGTGGGCGGAAATCCCAGGACCGTATTTCTGGGAGATGGAAATGCATTCGGACTTTCAACGGAAAAACTTTTGGCGATTATTGAAAGGATACATGTTCATTTTCCGGGATGCGAGGGGATTCACATGGATGCGACTGTGACCGATATCAGCCGGAAAAGCGATGAGGATCTGCGAAGGCTCTATGAAGCGGGAGTCCGGCATCTATATCTTGGTATTGAGAGCGGACTGGATGATGTCCTTGCTTTTATGAATAAGGATCATACATTAGAGCAGGCATACCGGCAGATTGACCGGATGAGAGAAGCCGGGCTGATTTACGATGCACATTTTATGACCGGTATAGCCGGAAAGGGCAGAGGTATAGAAAATGCGGAGTATACCGCAGAGTTTTTTAACCGGACCAGGCCGTCCAGAATGATTAATTTTTCCATGTTTCTTCATGAACGGGCAGCATTGTACGAAGAAATTCAAAAAGGTACATTCCGGCCTGCGGATGAGCTGGAAAATCTGATCGAAGAGAGAAGACTTCTGGAGCTTCTTAAGCCTTGGGGGCAGGAAGTGCTTTACGACGGATTTCATGACATGATTGAGTTCCGGGTCAGAGGAAAACTCCCGAAAGATAAGGAAAGTATGCTTGCAAGGCTTGACGAAAGAATTGCCGTAGAAAAGCCGGGACTTACAGCCTTTGTGAAATAAGAGAAAAGAAAAATGAAGGAGTGTCTGATTAGAAATCAGACACTCCGTTTTTTGACAACAAAGAGAATGACGGAACGTTCACCTAAAAGGACGGTATGGTCTGCCGGAGGCATTTCTGTATCCTGAAAGATCGTCCGGGACGGATCACCGGTATTGACGGCAATGTGCCAGTTCCATTCAAAAGGAAGATCAGGCAGAAAAAGGGTAACGGGTTCCCAATGTGTATTGATGGCAAGGTAGATGGTATCCTGAATCTGCTGTTCCTTGTCAAAACCGGAAAACAGCACACAGAGAACGTGCGATTCCAGGTCAGATACAGGTTCCCATGGATGGATACCGTGAAAACTCATCGACGGGAAAGAAAATCTTCCGGCAGGAAGATCTGTACGGATGGCAGGATGTCTCTTACGGAATGCAATCATATACTTGACGAAGGAAAACAGATTCTGGTTTTTCTCAATCAGCGACCAGTCCAGCCAGGAAACCGGATTATCCTGACAGTACGGGTTGTTATTCCCGTACCGGGTGTCTCCGAATTCGTCTCCCGAAAGAAACATCGGGGTTCCGCGGCTGCATAAGAGTACGGCAAATGCGTTCTCCATCATGCGTAGACGAAGGGAAAGAACATCCGGATCATCCGTTTCCCCCTCGACCCCGCAGTTCCAGCTGTAATTATCGTTGGTGCCGTCCGCATTGCTCCACCCGTTTCCCTCATTGTGCTTCGTGTTATAGGAATACAGGTCATTCAGGCAGAAGCCGTCATGGCAGGTCAGGAAATTGACGGAAGCATTGCTTCCGCGCCCTTCCGGAGGATAAAGGTCCGGTGATCCCATAATTCTCTGCGCTGCGGCATGAAGCATGAAAGTATCTCCCTTTAGAAACCGCCGCATATCATCCCGGTATTTACCGTTCCATTCTGCCCAGCGGTTCCAGGATGGAAAGGAACCGACCTGATAAAGTCCTCCTGCATCCCACGCCTCGGCAATCAGCTTGACATTGCCGAGGATGGAGTCGAAAGCAAGTGACTGCAGAAGGGGAGGCTGGTTCATAGGGGATCCGTTCTCGTTCCTTCCAAGGATAGAAGCAAGATCGAAACGGAAGCCGTCCACCCGGTATTCTGTTACCCAGTATCTGAGGCAGTTCATAATCAGATTTTGCACGACCGGATGATTGCAGTTCAGCGTATTTCCACATCCGCTGAAATTATAATAATGTCCGTCCGGGGTCAGCATATAATAAATCTGATTGTCGAATCCTTTGAAAGAAATATAAGGACCGCGCTCGTCACCTTCGGCTGTGTGATTAAATACCACGTCAAAGATCACCTCGATGCCGTTTGCGTGACATGCACGGATCAGCTGCTTCAACTCGGTCCCTTCCCGGTTATATTCGGAGGTAGAGGCATAACTTGTATTTGGAGCAAAAAAGCTGACCGGATTATAGCCCCAGTAATCCAGAAGCTGATTTTCGTCGAGGAGACGGCAGTCCCGCATTTCATCGAACTCAAATACCGGCATAAGCTCAATGGTAGTCACACCAAGCTCAAGAAGGTAGGGAATCTTCTCGATCAATCCGGCAAAAGTGCCGGGATGTGTGACGCCGGAAGAAGAATCTTTTGTAAATCCCCGGACATGGAGCTCATAGATGATCGTGTCCGACATGGAAATCATCGGTTGTTTATGATCGCCCCAGTCAAAATTGCTTCTGACAACACGGGCACGATATCCATGTTTCTGGTCGTTTTTACATCCCCAGCGGCTCTGCCCGGTGACAGCTTTTGCGTAAGGATCAAGAAGAATTCTTGTCTTGTCAAAACAAAGTCCTTTTTCCGGTTCGTACGGGCCGTCCAGCCGGTAGGCGTATTCAAACTCTTCGATGTCAAGCCCAAATACGATCATGGAGTAGACAAAACCGATCCGGTAGGTTTCCGGAAATTTCAGAACTGCAAAGGGTTCTTCAGCCTCCCGGTGATAGAGAAGCAACTCACAGGAGGTAGCAGCCTGTGATTGAATCGTAAAGTTGACACCTCCGGGAATAACGGTGGTTCCAGGAGAAAGAAAAAACCCGGGACGTACCTGAAATCCGGAAATGACATCCAGTGGTTTTAGATGGCTGCTGGGAACAAGAGTTAAATCGGAGCAGGTCAAAATAATATACCTCCTTTCAAAAAGAAAGAGCTGCTCTGTCTTGCAGAGCAGCATTGATTTCCATGGATATTATGCTTCCGTGTTGTCTTTTTCGTCTTCTTCAGACTCTTCATCGTCGGACGCGGCTTCTTCAGAAGAGGCCTC
The DNA here is from genome assembly GCF_005844125.1 of Pseudoflavonifractor sp. BSD2780061688st1 E11. Classification (NCBI taxonomy): domain Bacteria; kingdom Bacillati; phylum Bacillota; class Clostridia; order Eubacteriales; family Oscillospiraceae; genus Pseudoflavonifractor; species Pseudoflavonifractor sp. BSD2780061688st1 E11. The sequence continues at coordinate 151,817 of NZ_SPHM01000002.1, read as the reverse complement.
TTCTTCAGATGATTCCTCCTGCTCTTCTTCAGAAGAACCGTTGTTCAGAGGTACATATTCGCGTCCGGATGTATCGCTTAAATCATCATCCAGATCGAAGTCAAGATCTTCAAAATCATCAGCAAATTCGTCTTCCAGCTCTTCATTATCTTTTTTATTCTTCATATAAAGAATGCCGGCCGCTGCTGCACCGATCGCCGCGAGTCCGACGATACCTTTTGTCCATTTTTTCGCCATAAAGGGCAACTCCTTTCTGTTCAATCATATACTATCCTTATTGTAATACTTTTTGAGTGAAAAAGAAAGAAAAGATTCATAATTTTATATTTTCTTAATAGAAGTTTAGAATAGTTAATGAATGATTGAATCGTTTGGAGTTGAGGTGTAAAATGAAATGTGTTAGAATAAACCGTATTTAGTAAGGAACCGAGGTATTGAATTTGGAATCAAGCAAAAAGCGAAAAGTACAAAAGAAACTCTTCAGTGTGATCTACGGCAGAACTGCTGTCATTCTTCTTCTGATTCTGATCCAGATTCTTGTCATGGTTTTTGGTATTTATTTTCTGACGGATAGCTGGACCTATTTATATGGAGTCTTCAGTATTATCGGTACGATTGCGGTGATTTATATCATTAATTCGGAAGATAATCCGGCGTTTAAGCTGACATGGGCCCTGTGTATCATGGCTCTTCCGATTTTCGGAACGTTTTTCTACATCTATGTCAAATGCGAAATCGGTACGCGGTATATTGGAAAGAGGCTTGAAACCCTCCGGCAAGAGACCGAAGAGTACATGTGTCAGGATATGGAGATCATTGATGCCATGAAGGAGAGTAAACTGGCGAATAAGAATCTGTCCTTTTATCTTGGAAAACATATGGGATTCCCGACTTATGGCAACACCAGGCTGGAATATTACCCTCTTGGAGAGGACAAGTTTGATGCGCTTAAAAGAGAGCTGAGAAAGGCGGAGCATTTCATTTTTATGGAATACTTTATCGTGGAAGGCGGAGAAATGTGGGATGAAGTCCGTCACATTCTGGAAGAAAAAGTTGCCGAAGGCGTGGAAGTCCGGTTTATGTATGACGGTATGTGCAGTATTTCCAAGCTTCCGTCAGATTATCCGTGGTATCTTAGAAGAAGAGGAATCCGGTGTAAGGTATTCAATCCGATCAATCCGATTGTATCCACAATTCAGAATAACCGTGATCACCGAAAGATCTGTGTGATTGACGGCAAGGTAGGATTTACAGGCGGGGTTAATCTGGCGGATGAATATATTAACAGGAGAGAGCGTTTCGGACACTGGAAGGATACGGCGATCATGCTGGAAGGAGATGCCGTACAGAGTCTTACGATCATGTTTCTTCAGATGTGGAATATCGATGAGAAGAAGAGTGATGCCTACGAAAAGTATTTGTATCCTTCCCGTAAACCGTTTGATCCGAAAGACGGATACGTTCTTCCGTACGGGGATACCCCGTACGACAATGAGACTGTCGGTGAGGAAGTATACTTCCATATCCTGAATCATGCAAAAGAGTATGTCCACATTATGACACCGTATCTGATTCTGGATAATGAAATGATAAAAACGCTCGCCCGTGTGGCAAAAAGCGGGATGGAAGTGATCATCATCATGCCGCACATTCCGGATAAGCCGTATGCGTTTGCGGTGGCGAAGACATATTATAAAGAACTGATTGAAGCAGGGGTCCGGATTTATGAGTATACTCCGGGATTTGTTCACGCCAAGATCTTCGTATCTGATGATGACACCGCGACAGTAGGAACAATTAATCTGGATTACAGAAGTCTGTATCTTCATTTTGAAGATGGAGTCTTTATTTATAACAATCCGGTTGTCGCGGATATTGAGAGGGACTTTCAGGAGACATTGAAGAAGTGTCACTTTGTGACGATGAAAGAGGTTCAGGAGCGAAGTGTTAAGGAAAAAATCGAAGGACAGGTGCTGAGGCTGTTTGCACCTCTGATGTAGACCTGGATATGTCCCGGAAAGCATCCTGCCGGGCGGAAAGGCTGCGAAATCTTTGGAAAACTTCCGAAAAACGGAAAATCAAATGTACATTTGCCTAAAAATATAGTATAATGCTTAGGTGGTTAAAAAACGATTCACATACAGGAGGATATGTTATGGTAAAAGCAGTAGTAGGTGCTAACTGGGGAGATGAGGGGAAAGGTAAGATTACGGATATGCTCGCAAAGCAGGCCGATATCATCGTCCGCTTTCAGGGAGGAGCAAATGCCGGTCATACGATTATCAACGACTATGGAAAGTTTGCACTTCATACACTACCATCCGGTGTGTTCTATAATCATACAACAAGTGTAATCGGAAACGGAGTTGCACTGGACGTTCCGGTTTTAATAAATGAAATTCAGTCTATCGTGGACAGAAATGTGCCGGCTCCGAAGATCAAAGTGTCAAACCGTGCACAGATGGTAATGTCTTACCACAAGCTCTTTGACCAGTATGAAGAGGAGCGTCTTGGAAAGAAATCTTTCGGATCTACCAAGTCCGGAATCGCCCCGTTCTATTCAGACAAGTATGCAAAGATCGGCTTCCAGGTAAGCGAACTGTTTGATGAAGAACTGTTAAAGGAAAAGGTTGTGCGTGTTGCAGAGCAGAAAAATGTTCTTCTGGAGCACTTATATCATAAACCGCTGATTCAGCCGGACGAGCTGTTCGAAGAGCTGATGGGTTACAAGGAGATGATCGAGCCGTATGTCTGCGATGTATCTTTATTCCTTCACGAAGCATTAAAAGAAGGAAAAGAGATCCTTCTGGAAGGACAGCTTGGAACATTAAAAGATCCTGACCACGGAATCTATCCGATGGTTACATCTTCTTCCACTCTGGCTGCATACGGTGCAATCGGCGCAGGAATTCCGCCATATGAGATCAACAAGATCGTGACAGTATGTAAGGCATATTCCAGTGCGGTAGGAGCAGGTGCGTTTGTCAGCGAGATCTTCGGAGAAGAGGCAGACGAGCTGAGACGCCGCGGTGGTGACGGCGGAGAGTACGGCGCAACGACAGGCCGTCCGAGAAGAATGGGATGGTTTGATGTGGTTGCATCCAAATACGGATGCCGTATGCAGGGAACAACTGATGTGGCGTTCACAGTACTGGATGTACTTGGCTACCTGGATGAAATTCCGGTATGCGTTGCTTACGATATCGACGGAGAAATCACAACAGAGTTCCCGCCGACTTACCTTCTGGAGAAGGCAAAACCGGTGATCGAAAAGCTTCCGGGATGGAAATGCGATATCCGCGGCATCAGGAAATACGAAGATCTTCCGGAAAACTGCCGGAAATACATCGAGTTCGTAGAAGAGAAGATCGGTTACCCGATCACACTTGTTTCCAACGGACCGGGACGTGAGGATATCATTTACAGATAAAGAAAAACAAGAAAGAGCGGCTGCATGATGATTCATCATGCAGCCGTTTTGGATGTCCGGAATAAGTGGTTCAGAGCGGTTTTGAAATCTATAAAAGCGGAATTCCGTTTACCGCAGCTTCTTCAACCACTTCGTTCGGCCAGATGGAAGACTGAACTTCACCGATATGAGCCTTGCGCAGGTAGAACATACAGATACGGGACTGTCCGATCCCTCCTCCAACTGTATACGGGAGTTCCCCGCCGAGGAGAGATTTCTGGAAATCCAGTTCGGCACGTTCCTCGCAGCCGGCAAGAGCAAGCTGGCGTTTCAGCGCAGCTTCATCGACACGGATTCCCATGGAGGAAAGCTCGAGAGCTGTATCAAGAACAGGGTAGTAGACGATAATATCGCCGTTTAATTCCCAGTCATCGTAGTCAGGAGCACGTCCGTCATGGCGTTCGCCGGACGCTAATGTTTTTCCGATCTGTTTGATGAAGATGGCTTTTTTCTGTTTCGCATAGCGGTATTCCCGCTCCTTCGGCGTACATTCAGGATAGAGATCTTCCAGCTCCTGGGAAGTGATAAATGTAATGTCATCCGGCAGAATTTCTCCGATGTAGTTATAGCGCCGTGCCATAAAGTGTTCGGTTTCCTTCAGTGCCGCATAGACTTTCCGTACCGTGTATTCCAGCGTTTCATCATTACGCTCTTCTCTGGAGATCACCTTTTCCCAGTCCCACTGATCCACATAGATGGAATGAAGATTGTCGGTATCCTCATCTCTGCGGATCGCACTCATATCTGTATAGAGACCTTCTCCGGAGTGAAAACCATAACGCTTCAGCGCATAGCGTTTCCACTTCGCGAGAGAGTGTACAATCTCCACCTCTTTATCATTCTGCTCTTTTATTCCAAAAGAAACCGGGCGTTCCACACCGTTCAGGTTGTCATTCAGTCCGGATTCCGGACGAACAAAAAGAGGGGCAGATACACGTGTCAGATGAAGGTTCTTTGCAAGAGACCTTTCAAAGTGATCTTTCACCTCTTTGATGGCAACTTCCGTTTCACGGATGGAAAGCGGCGGGCGGTAGCCCTCTGGTATCATTAAGTTTTCCATGTTCGAGTCCTCCTTTAAAAATTATTACTAGTGTAAAATAAAACTTTTATACTGTCAAGAGATAAAGTGATAACAGATAAGAGCGGTTTTGTTTATTTTTTTAAGAAAGAAGTTAGATAAATTTTAGAACAGTGCCACAAAACAGACACATTTCGATGGTAAAGTGAAAGATGTAAAGGGGGAGTCATAAAGTTTTTTTCCGTTTCATATAATAGTGATACCGGGAAACAGAAAAAGGAGGTTTTTATATGCAGCAGAGTAGTATACCGGGACGCATGGAAGCAATTTCAATGGAAGAATACTTAAACAGAAGAAAAGAGATGAAAGAAAAAGAAAAAAGAAGCCAGAGAGAAGACGCAGGGGTGGATTTCAACCCGATTCTTTTTTTCAGTCTGGCATGAAATAAAATAGAATAACGCCCGGCCGGAAGTCAGGTCCCGGGCAGATAATAAAACAGTGTGTCCATGGAGAAAATGATTTGCTCCGGGCACACTGTTTTATTCTACAGGAAAATGTTTGCTGAAATCTGATATTCTGGTAAAGAGATTACATATCTTCATCGTTTCGGTGAAGAAGACGGTAAAACAAAGTGTAGGCATAAAGCAGAACAGGAACGAAAATTGTACAGGCGATGGATGCTTTTAACAATCCCAGGGATGCGGAATGATCAATCAATGCAAAAATGAGTGTACTGGCATACATGGTGATCAGAAGAATGATTCCAAGGACAGCCAGAATTCGTTTTGTCTTTTTCATGGTTAAACCTCCTGATGGATTATTTTCATGACAATTATATAAAAGATACGTTAAAAAAGCAATGGAAGAGGGCAGGGTGGTTTTTCTTGCAATATAAAATATCCTGTTATATAATGAAGTCTGCGAAGATTATTTTAAATCAAAGGAGAATTTGATATGAGTACGTTATTGGAACAGTGGAGAGAGACTGCGTATTCCAGAGAGATGACAAAGCAGCAGCTTGAGACTTTCTGGGGCGCATATTTTCAGACTGAAAAAGAAATTTACGAAAAATTACTTTCCAACCCGGATGAGAAAGTGAAAGGCACAGTGAAAGAACTGGCCGAAAAATATGGTGTGGAAGTTATGACAATGGTAGGATTCCTTGACGGAATCAACGAAAGCCTTATAAACGAGAATCCGATCGAGACCATGGAAGAAGATACAGAGGTCAATCTGATCTATGATAAAGAAAAACTTTACAAAAACATGGTAGATGCGAAGGCTGAGTGGCTTTACCAGCTTCCACAGTGGAACATCCTGCTTTCCGAAGAACAGCAGAAAGAGCTGTATAAGGAAGCGAAAAAGATGCATACTTTTGTAAGAGAAGGAAAGAAGATCGGAAGAAACGACCCGTGTCCGTGCGGAAGCGGCAAGAAGTACAAACATTGCTGCGGCAAAAATAAATAATGTCTTTTGTGACAGGAATGTTCTGTCTTCTTTATTATCTGGCTGTATGCCGGTATGTCGGAAGATGGAATTCAACCTTTTCCCGCTTCTGGCTTCTTTGCGGTGTGCTTTGCATCGGGTATGGATTGTTGCAGGAGAGACTTCCGTGGCAGGCTGAACGGGCGGCACTTGTGCTTTGGACACTGCTTTGGACGGCAGTGGCGGCTGTCTGGATCCGGATGCTGTTTTTTGGCAGGCAGAAAGAAGCGAAAGACCTGGAGTATCTGATTGTTCTTGGGGCAAAGGTAGACCGTACCCGGATCACAAGCTCGCTAAAGCTCCGGCTTGACAGGGCATACACTTATGCAGTCAGACACAGGGCTGTGAAAATTGTGGTTTCCGGAGGGCAGGGAAGAGGCGAGGATATCCCGGAAGCAGAGGCCATGAAAGAGTATCTGGCCGAAAGAGGGATCGAAAGAGAGCGGATTTTTCCGGAGGACCGGTCTTCCACAACGGAGGAAAATCTAAGGTTTACGGCGCGGCTCATTCCGGAGATCAGGGAAAAGAAAGCCGGCGTGGTGACGAACAGCTTCCACATTTACCGGGCATGGCTTCTTGGAAAGAGGGAAGGGTACCAAAGACTTTTCCCTGTTCCGGCAAAGTCAGAGCCGGTTCTTTATCTGAATTATATGGTGCGCGAAGCACTGGCTGTGCTGCTTTTGTCTGTAAAAGGATGGAGAAACAGGCATTGACAAATAAAATCGGAATGATTATAATTACTCTATATTTGAGAAACGAAAACGTGGTGACGAGACGAGTAGGGTGTGAAACCGGATCCAGAGAGAGAGGCCATTGGCTGGAAGCCTTTTATCACGGACCATCTGAAGACTACCTCTGAGCGGCGGCAAAACCGTCCGGTTTAATACCGTTATCATTATCAGCAAGAGATGTCTTTCATCTTTCGGGGTGGACGGCATAAGCGGGGTGGAACCGCGGGTGAGAACTCGTCCCCTGCAGCGATAGCTGCAGGGGACTTTTTATTTCACAGGGATCTGATTTTACAGTTAAGAAAAGGAGGAACTTGAAATGAACAGTATTAAAGAATGCAGGACGTTGAACAATGGTGTACAGATTCCGTGTCTGGGATTCGGCACTTACAAGGCAGCGGAAGGAAGTACATCAAAGATTATCAAAACAGCTGTCCGGTGCGGATACCGGTATCTGGATACAGCCTCCTTTTATCAGACAGAGACCTATGTGGGAGAGGCTGTGAAAGAAAGCAAAATTCCAAGGGAAGAGTTTTTCCTTGTCTCCAAGGTCTGGAAAGATGAGATGGGATATGATAATACTCTGCGGGCTTTTGAGCAGACATTAAAAAATCTTCAGACAGACTATCTGGATCTGTATCTGATCCACTGGCCGAAGCCATCGCCGGACTGTGAGAACTGGAAGAAACTGGATATAGAAACATGGAAAGCACTGGAGAAGCTCTATCACGAGAAGCGGGTACGCGCTATCGGTGTCAGCAATTTCCTTCCGCACCACATTGAGAATCTTCTGGAATCCTGTGAGGTTGTACCTGCGGTTGACCAGCTGGAGTTTCATCCGGGATATACTCAGGAAGCGGCAGTGCGCTACTGCCAGGAACATGATATTCTTGTACAGGCATGGAGCCCGCTTGGAAGAAGGCGGGTGATGGATGATGAACTGATCCGTGCTCTTGCAGAAAGGCACCATGTGACCCAGGCACAGATCTGCCTGCGGTATGCCTTCCAGAAAGGAATCATTCCAATTCCGAAGGCATCGAGTGAGGAACGGATGAAGAATAATCAGGATATTTTCGGTTTTGAGTTGACGAAAACAGAAATGCAAAAGCTCGATACCATGCCTCCGGTCGGATGGTCAGGTGAACATCCGGACCGTGAGAGGGTTTCCATAGAATAAACAGAATAGAAAGGGGAAGAACAAGATGAAAATTACATTAAAAGACGGGTCTGTGAGAGAGTACGACAAGAGCATGTCTGTATTCGAGATTGCATCCGATATCAGCGAAGGCCTTGCAAGAGTGGCAATGGCAGGAGAAGTCAATGGGGAAGTGGTGGATTTGAGAACGGTGCTTTCCGATGACTGCGAACTCAGCATCCTGACATTCCAGGACGAAGGAGGAAAGGAAACATTCCGGCATACTTCCTCCCATATTCTGGCACAGGCGGTAAAACGTCTGTATCCGGAGACAAAACTTGCCATTGGACCGGCAATTGCTGATGGATTTTACTATGATCTGGACAGAGAGACTCCGTTTACAACAGAGGATCTGGAAAAGATCGAAAAAGAGATGAAAAAGATTGTAAAAGAGGCGCTGCCGATTGAAAGCTTTACACTTCCAAGAGAAGAAGCCATCGCTCTGATGAAAGAAAAAGAGGAGCCGTACAAGGTGGAACTGATCGAGGATCTTCCGGAAGATTCTATTATCAGTTTCTACAAACAGGGAGAGTTTACGGATCTTTGTGCAGGACCGCACCTGATGAATACAAAAGCGGTAAAAGCATTCAAGCTGACAAGTCTTGCAGGTGCCTACTGGAGAGGCAATGAGAAGAACAAGATGCTGACAAGAATCTATGGTACTTCCTTTACAAAAAAAGCAGATCTGGATGAGTATCTGACAATGATGGAAGAAGCGAAGAAAAGAGACCACAGAAAGCTTGGAAAAGAACTGGGGCTGTTCATGCTCAGAGAAGAAGGCCCGGGATTCCCGTTCTTCCTTCCGAAAGGAATGGCGCTGAAAAACGCGCTTCTGGAGTACTGGAGAGAGATCCATACAAAGAACGGCTATGTGGAGATTTCCACTCCGATCATGCTCAGCCGTCATCTCTGGGAGACAAGCGGACACTGGGATCATTACAAAGAAAATATGTATACAACAGTAATCGACGATCAGGATTTTGCCGTGAAGCCGATGAACTGCCCGGGCGGCATCCTCGTTTATGAGTCAGAACCGCGTTCCTACCGTGACCTTCCGCTTCGTATGGGAGAACTTGGTATTGTACACCGCCACGAGAAATCCGGACAGATGCACGGACTGATGAGAGTGCGCTGCTTCACACAGGACGATGCCCATATCTTTATGACACCGGAACAGGTGAAAGATGAGATCAAGGGTGTTGCGCTTCTGATTGACGAAGTATACAAGCTGTTTGGCTTCAAATATCATGTAGAACTTTCTACAAGACCGGAAGACAGCATGGGAAGCGATGAAGACTGGAATCTGGCTACAGAAGCGCTCAGAGAAGCACTGGATGCACTGGGAATGGACTATGTAGTCAATGAGGGTGACGGTGCTTTTTACGGACCGAAGATCGACTTCCATCTGGAAGACTCCATCGGACGTACATGGCAGTGCGGAACAATCCAGCTTGACTTCCAGCTTCCGCTGCGTTTCAATCTGGAATATACAGGGGCAGACGGAGAGAAACATCGTCCGATCATGATCCACCGTGTAGCATTCGGCTCCATCGAGCGGTTTATCGGAATTCTGATTGAACACTTTGCAGGGGCATTCCCGACCTGGCTTGCTCCGGTACAGGTGAAAGTGCTTCCGATTTCCGACAAACATCTGGAATACGGAGAGAAAGTATTCGAGGCATTAAAAGAGGCAGGAATCCGCGCCGAGATTGACACAAGAGCAGAGAAAATCGGCTACAAGATCCGTGAGGCTCAGATGCAGAAGATCCCGTATATGCTGGTAGTAGGAGCAAAAGAGGAAGAAGAGAGCCTTGTTTCCGTAAGAAGCAGATTTGCAGGAGATGAAGGACAGAAAGCTCTTGAAGACTTCCTGTGCGATATCAAAAAGGAAATCTCTGGAAGAGTGAGAAGAGAAATCGAAACAAAGGAATAGATTATCTGAAAGCTGGACATACTACCTCCTGAGAAATAGAAGGAGGATGAAAAGATGCCAGAATTAAAATGTACGGTGCAGAATTGTATGCACAATCAGAACTATTATTGTAATCTTGACAGTATTCGCGTAGGAGGCGATCAGGCAAAAAATGCATCCGACACATGCTGTGACAGCTTTGAGGAGAGAAAATCCGGAACATTTACAAATGCGTCCATGGAGGCTTCTCCTCTCAGCACGATTGACTGTAAGGCTCAGGAATGCTGTTACAATGAAAACTGCAAATGTAATGCAGGGAAGATCAGTGTAGAAGGTGGCGGGGCATGCAGCTGCGAAGAGACAGAGTGCGCAACTTTCCAGTGTCGGTAAGAAAGAAGTAAGAGAGCAGACGGAATGATTTCCGTCTGTTCTTTTGTTGACGCGTTTCAAAGCTTTCGCTATAATAAATTTATATGTGTTTCAACCGGGAGGGAAGAATTTGAAGCGAAAAGATACCAGTCATTCGGGAATCGGAAACAAAAAGGAAAAAGAGCCGGATAAACTGCCTGCTTTTGGAAGAAAAGGCCCGTCCAGAATTCGCCAGTCCTTTGGGAGAGGTCTGACATTTTTCCTTGTAATCGCGGCATGTATCGTTCTTTATTTTGCGTTTCTCAGGGTAGACACGATCTTCGGCGTGATCCGGACGATCATGGGAATTCTGAAGCCGATTATTTACGGATTTGCCATCGCCTATCTGCTGAATCCAATTGTAAAAGCAGTAGACAGATACCTTTGCCCGCTGCTGGAGAAGAAGCTGAAAAAGAAGAGGACGGCAGACAGACTTTCCAGAGGAATTGGAATCTGCCTGGCTCTGCTTGTTTTATTCGCAATTATTATTACTCTGTTGAATATGTTGATTCCTGAACTCATAACAAGCGTTCACAATTTAATGGAGACATTGCCGGGGCAGTTGAACGCAGTGATGGACTCTTTTGATCATATTCAAAAAGAACAGTCGCCGGTCGGTGCGATAGTGGAAAATATTTTGAATCATGCGTCGGAGAATATTCAGAATTGGATTCAAACGGATCTGCTCAGACAAATGAATGTGCTGATGACCAATATAACGACAGGTGCTATTAATGTATTAAGCGAAGTGTTTAATTTTCTTGTCGGATGTATTGTTTCTGTCTACATGCTGTTCGGAAAGGAAACTTTTGCGGCACAGATTAAAAAAATGCTGTATGCGGGCATGCAGGTAGAGCGCGCCAATATGGTGCTGCATATTACAAGAAAAAGCAATGAAATTTTTGGCGGATTTATTATCGGAAAAATCATTGACTCCGCCATTATCGGCGTACTTTGTTTTATCGGGATCACCATTCTGGACATGCCGTACATCCTGCTTGTCAGCGTGATCGTCGGAGTGACCAACGTGATTCCGTTCTTCGGACCTTATATTGGTGCTATTCCAAGTACGATCCTGATTGCCCTTGCAGATCCGCTTAAGGGACTTTATTTTCTGATCTTTATCATTGCCCTACAGCAGCTGGACGGCAATGTGATCGGACCGAAGATTCTTGGAAATTCCACAGGACTATCCGCGTTCTGGGTGGTGTTTTCCATTCTGCTCGGAGGCGGACTGTTCGGATTTATCGGAATGATCATCGGGGTTCCGACGTTTGCTGTGATTTACTATATCGTGAAGATGGTAGTGGAAGAGAAACTGAAGAAGAAAAAACTGCCTCCGGACACGGAACACTACGGAGATGTAGAGTATCTGGAAGAAGATGGAGAATTTACATATTTAGAAGAAACAAAGGAGAGAAGAGAAGATGCCGATTCGAGTACAAAATGATCTTCCAGCAAAAGAAATACTGGAGTGCGAAAATATTTTTGTGATGGATGAGCACCGTGCGGTGCACCAGGATATCCGTCCCCTGAAAATAGGACTGCTGAATCTGATGCCGCTCAAAGAGGATACGGAGCTTCAGCTTCTGCGTTCGTTTTCCAATACCCCGCTTCAGGTGGATGTGACCTTTGTGATGGTGTCCAATCATCAGTCCAAGAACACATCAGCAAACCATCTGAATAAATTCTATGTCCGGTTTCAGGACGTAAAAGATCAGAAGTTTGACGGATTTATCATCACGGGGGCTCCAATCGAGCAGATGCCGTTTGAGGAAGTAGACTACTGGGATGAGATGAAGGAGATCATGGAATGGACAAAAACCAATGTCACCTCCACGATTCATCTGTGCTGGGGAGCCCAGGCAGCTTATTATTATCATTTTGGAATTGACAAATACCCGCTTGATAAGAAGCTGTTCGGCGTATTCCGCCACCGCGTCATGAACAGAAGAATCCCTCTGGTCAGAGGATTTGACGATGTGTTTTACGCGCCGCATTCCCGCCACACCCAGGTGGATCCGGAGAAGATCAAGGCGTGCGAGGATCTGATGGTGCTTGCAGAGTCTGAAGAAGCGGGAATCTTCCTTGCCATGACCAAAGATGGAAAACAGATTTTTGTCATGGGACATCCGGAATACGACCGGATGACACTGGATCAGGAATATAAGAGAGATAAGTCAAAAGGACTTCCGATTGAACTTCCGGTCAACTATTACCCGGATGACAATCCGGAGAACCGGCCGCTCCTTACATGGAGATCCAATGCCAATAACCTGTATACGAACTGGCTGAACTATTACGTATATCAGGTGACACCGTACGATATGGTAGGAACACCGTTTTAGAACCGGGTTCTGATAAAGAAAATGTTGAAAAAGTAAATGGGTAATAAAAAAGAGCAGATTCCATGCAAAATGTCTGGATCTGCTCTTTTCACATTCTGGAAGTGTCAGAGTGTTTCCACGCCCCATGCTTTTTTTACATCCTCAATCGGAAGTTCTTCCCCGGTATACAGGCGGAATGCTGCCGCGCCCTGATAGAGGAGCATGCCAAGGCCGTTGCAGCATGGCAGTCTTTTTTCTTTGGCGTACCGAAGCAGCGTTGTCTCTTCCGGAGAGTAGATAATATCCATGACAAAGAGACCTTCATTCAGAAACTCAGGTCCGGGAATCGGACAGGCATCTGTATTCGGTTCCATGCCGATGCTGGTGGCATTGATCAGGATGTCGGCACGGGAAAGTTCCTGCTTTAAGACAGCAGGATCCCCGATGTCCAGAAGTGAGATCCTGCAACCGGTTTCTTTCCGGATTTTCTCAAGAAACGCTTCGGATTTCCAGAAGCTTGACTTTCGGACAAAAACAGAAATTTCTGAAACGCCGTCCAGTGCCGCCTGTGTGATAATGGCAGTGCCGGCACCTCCGGCACCGAGGATGACAAGATGCTTTCCTGAAACAGAAACGCCCGCCTCGGAAAGAGCCAGCATAGCGCCGCTTCCATCGGTGTTATAACCGGTCAAATGCCCGTCGTCGTTCACAATGGTATTGACTGCGCCGCAGAGACGTGCCTCTGTGGAGATTTCGTCCAGATACTGCATGACAGCAGTCTTGTTCGGCATGGAAACATTTGCTCCGCGCATCCGAAGGGTACGCATGGACTGAACAGCATCCGGAAGTGTTGTCTGGTCGATCTGAAATGCAAGATACACGTAATCCAGTCCCAGTTTCTCAAAAGCCGTGTTGTACATCAATGGGGATCTGGAATGGGACGCCGGATCGGCAAAGAAGCCTAAGAGTCCGGTGTGTCCGCTGATTTGTAATGACATAGGGATTCCCTCTTTCTATCTGGTATTGATTATGGTAAGATTATAAAGAATGAGAAAAAGAAAGTCAATCTATCACGGAAGGCGGAAAACAGGATGAAGCACATATTTTTAACCGGATTTATGGGGACAGGCAAGACAACGATTTCAGGAAGTCTGAAAGAACTCCTGCATATGGATGTGATCGATATGGATCAGGCAATCGAAGACATGGAACAGATGCCGATTCCGGAGATCTTTGCACAGATGGGAGAGACCTATTTCCGGCAGTGCGAAACCGGGTTCCTGAGAAATCTGAAAGAAAGAGAAGGATCCATTATCTCCTGCGGCGGCGGTGTGCCTCTGAGGGACGAGAATGTGGAGGCCATGAAAGCGTGCGGCATTGTAGTCCTTTTGACCGCCAGTCCTGAGACGATCTATGAAAGAGTAAAGGACAGCCATGACAGGCCGCTTCTGGAACAGAACAAAACTCCGGAATATATCCGGGAACTGCTGGATAAAAGAGAGCCGTATTATCAGAGGGCGGCGGATCTGGAAGTTTCCACAGACGGAAAGAGTGCAGGGCAGATCGCAGAAGAAATAAAAAAATTTCTTGACAGCAGTAAAGCAGTGTGATAAAGTATACCCAAGATTTATATTTTAAACCGATGAGAAAGAGGAGTAGATCATCAGGCGAAATCACAGAGAGCGGCAGATGGTGGAACTGCTGTATGGAGCAGATGATTGAATGGACTTTCGAGGGCAGCCTGAAAGCCGCATGGCAAGTATGGTTTGTCGGGAACCGAACCCGTTATCAATCAGGAGTGTATGTTAGTACATGAGAAAGTGGGCATCAGATGCCAATTTGAGTGGTACCGCGATAATAAGATGATTATTACCGTCTCAAGCAGAAGCTTGGGGCGGATTTTTATTTGAAGAAAAGATTTACAGACTTCTTTGAAGGGTTCCACTTCCTTTCTTACTGACAAGGGCCGGATGTTTGGCATACAACATCCGGAAGAATCATCATATTTTATGTAGTAGAAAAGGAGAAAACAATATGAAAAAGAAAATGGTAACCGTATTAGTAAGTGCAGTAATGGCAATGGGACTTCTGGCAGGATGTGGAAGCGGTGATGGAAGCAGCTCGGGAGATGCGGAATATACAATTGGTATTTCCCAGTTTGCGGAGCATGGATCTCTGGATAACTGCAGAGAAGGCTTTATAGAAGGACTGAAAGAAGAAGGTATTGAAGAAGGAAAGAATCTGAAAATTGAATATAAAAACGCGGCAGCGGATCAGGGAACGACAAAACAGATCAGCGATGCATTTGTATCCGACAAAGTAGATCTGATCTGCGGAATTGCGACACCAAGTGCTCAGGCATCATTTAACTCTGCGTTGAATGCAGACATTCCTGTGATTTATACAGCTGTGACAGATCCGGTAGCTGCAAAGCTGGCTGATGAGGATGGTACTCCGGTTGGAGAAGTGACAGGAACAAGTGACGAGCTTCCGATTAAGGAGCAGCTGGAAATGATCCGTCAGATTCTTCCGGACGCGAAAAAGATCGGAATTCTCTATACAACAAGTGAAGCAAATTCCGTATCTGCGCTGGAAACATACAAAGAGCTGGCAGGAGATTATGACTTTGAGATTGTAGAAAAAGGCGTGACCCAGACAGCGGATATCTCTCTTGCAACTGAGGAGCTTTTAAGCGAAGTGGACTGTCTGACAAACTTGACGGACAATACTGTCGTCAATTCCCTTGCGACGATTCTTGACAAGGCGAACGCACAGAACATACCGGTATTTGGAAGTGAAATTGAGCAGGTAAAACTTGGATGTGTAGCAGCAGAGGGACTGGATTATATCGAACTTGGAAAGCAGACCGGAAAGATGGCGGCGCAGGTATTAAAGGGAGAAAAGAAAGCGTCCGAAATGAATTACGAGACAATTTCAGAACCTGGACTTTATGTCAATACAAAAGCAGCGGAAAATCTTGGAATTACGTTGGATGAAAGCCTGGTAAGCCAGGCGGTGGAAAGTTTCGATGAAATTTCCGCATCATAAAGGAAGAAAACGGGAGGCAGACAGATGAACCTTATTGTAACAACAGTAGAGCAGGGCCTGATTTACGGGATCCTGGCACTTGGAGTCTATATCACTTACAAGATTCTGGATTTTCCGGATCTGACCGTGGACGGCAGTTTCCCTCTGGGTTCTGCCGTGACGGCGGCTTTAATTGTCAAAGGAGTCAATCCGTATCTGACTCTGGTGATTTCCTTTGGGGTAGGAGTACTGGCAGGAGTCTGTACGGGATTGATTCATGTAAAATTCAAGGTCCGGGATCTGCTGTCCGGAATTATCATGATGACCGCGCTCTGGACGATCAATCTTCGACTTGCCGGAACAGCAAACGTGCCGATTTTTGGAGAAAAGAGTATTTTTGATAACGAGTTGATGGATGGAATTTTTACGGGATCTCTTTCTTCTTACAAAGTGTGTGTGATTTCCCTGGTGATTGCGTTGATTGCCAAAATCATTCTTGATCTGTATATGAAGACAAAATCGGGATTTCTGCTCCGGGCGGTGGGCGATAACGCAAATCTTGTGACGTCCCTTGCCAAGGATCAGGGAAATGTCAAGATCCTCGGTCTTGCTATTGCGAATGGACTTGTATGTCTCTCGGGCAGTATTTTCTGTCAGGAACAAAGAGTGTTTGAGATTTCCAGCGGTACCGGTGCGATTGTTATCGGGCTTGCAAGCGTGATTATTGGAACCAGCCTGTTCAAGAGCCTGACGTTTATGAAAGCAACCACGGCGGTTCTGATTGGTTCCGTCATCTATAAGGCCTGTGTTGCGGCAGCGCTGAAGTTCTTTGAACCGCAGGATATGAAGCTGATCACGGCAGTATTGTTCCTGATCATACTGATCATCGGAATGGAAAGAAAGAAGAAGGTAAAAGGAAATGCTTGAATTAAGAGGAATTACGAAATATTATAATCCGGGCACTATCAATGAAATGTGTCTGTTTCAGGATTTCAACCTGACTGTCCGGGAAGGAGAGTTTGTCTCTGTTGTAGGAAGCAACGGGTCCGGAAAGACTTCCATGCTGAATATTCTCTGCGGAAGTATCCCGGTGGAGTCGGGGCAGATCCTGATGGACGGTGAAGATATCACAAAAATGAAAGAATATAAAAGGAACCGTAGAATCGGAAGAGTGTATCAGAACACTGCCATGGGAACCTGCCCGTCCATGACGATTCTGGAAAACATGTCTCTTGCGGACAATAAAGGAAAGTTTTATGGACTTGGAAGAGGGATCAACAAAGGACGGAAAGAGCATTACAGGGAACTGCTCCGGCAGCTCAACCTGGGACTGGAAGATAAGATGGACGTCAAAGTCGGAAGCCTTTCCGGCGGCCAGCGCCAGGCCATGGCTCTTCTGATGTCCACGATGACCCCGATAGATTTTCTGATTCTGGATGAGCATACGGCGGCGCTGGATCCGAAGACGGCGGAGACCATTATGGAACTGACCGATAAGATTGTAAAAGAAAAGCAGCTTACGACCATCATGGTCACACATAATCTCCGGTATGCGGTAGAATACGGCAACAGGATGCTGATGATGCATCAGGGACGCTGTATTCTTGACAGATCAGGGAAAGAAAAAGAGGAGACAACAGTCGATACGATTCTGGAACTCTTTAATGAGATCAGTATTGAATGTGGAAATTAGAATAAACCAGGAAAAAGGATCAGAAGCAGAAGATTTGTTTTTGATCTTTTTTTTATTGTAGAATATTCAAAGGGGCACCCGGAATTCAGAATTGAATTTGACTTTCTGCGTTCAGAATAGTATGATGAAATTAATGCAAAACTTGTAAAATAAGGCAGAAAAAGGAGAACACGATGAAAAGAATCGCGAAATTTCAGAAAGTAAGTAAAGAACAGTTCCTGGAGGGGACAGAGGGGATTCTGACCGCAGAGGAGGCAGAGAAGGTGTATGAAGAGATCAGGCTTCCGAGAAGGGCAACAAAAGGCTCTGCGGGATATGACTTCTTCGCCCCGTATCCGGTCACGCTTGCACCGGGAGAGACGGTGAAAATCCCGACCGGCATCCGTGTCTGGATGGAGGAGGAATGGGTGCTGAAATGTTATCCGAGAAGCGGCCTTGGGTTCAAGTACCGCCTTCAGCTCAACAATACGGTCGGTATCATTGACAGTGATTATTACTACTCAGACAATGAAGGGCATATTTTCGCAAAACTGACCAATGATACCAATGAGGGAAAAACTGTGGAGCTGAAAGCAGGAGAAGGATTTATGCAGGGAATCTTTGTGGAATATGGCATCACCCTCGATGACGATGCTGACGGCATCAGAAATGGAGGTTTGGGCAGTACAACAAAATAAGAAGGAGGATGTGTAATGAATCTGGTACAGGAAGTCATGGATTATATCAGTCAGTATGATCCGGAAGTGGGAAAGGGACTGGAAGCGGAGCTGGCACGTCAGAGGAGAAATCTGGAGCTGATTGCGTCGGAGAATATTGTAAGTCCGGCGGTCATGCTTGCGATGGGAACAGTGCCGACCAATAAGTACGCGGAAGGATATCCGGGAAGACGCTATTATGGCGGATGCGAACATGTAGACGAGATTGAGACACTGGCAATCGAACGGGCCAGGAAGCTGTTTGGGGCGGAACATGCCTGTGTACAGCCTCATTCCGGTGCACAGGCCAATATGGCGGTTTATCAGGCATTTATTCAGCCGGGGGATACGGTGATGGGGATGAACCTGAATCATGGCGGGCATCTGACCCATGGTTCTCCGGTCAACCAGTCCGGAAAGCTTTATCATTTTGTACCATACAATGTCGGTGAGGATGGTTTTCTTGATTACGATGAGATCCGCAAAATTGCAAAAGAATGTAAACCGAAGATGATTGTAGCAGGTGCGTCCGCCTATCCAAGAGAGATTCGTTTTGATCTGTTTGCGGACATTGCAAAAGAAGTGGGCGCATACTTCTTTGTCGATATGGCGCATATTGCAGGGCTTGTTGCAGCGGGACTTCACCAGAGCCCGGTTCCATATGCGGATGTGGTGTCCACCACGACTCATAAGACATTAAGAGGCCCGAGGGGAGGTCTGATCCTCTGCAAGGAAGAATATGCAAAGCAGGTGGACAAGGCTGTATTCCCGGGCACACAGGGCGGACCTCTGGAACATGTGATTGCGGCAAAGGCCATCTGCTTTGGTGAGGCGCTGAAGCCGGAGTTCAGGAACTATCAGGAACAGATCGTGAAGAATGCCCATGCTCTTGCGGAGGCCATGCTGGAAGAGGGATTTGACCTCGTAAGCGGCGGCACGGACAATCATCTGATGCTGGTGGATTTAAGAAAGATGAATCTGACCGGAAAAGAGATGCAGAACCGGCTGGATGAAGTGTATATTACAGTCAATAAGAACGGAATTCCGAACGACCCTCAGAAACCGGGCATCACAAGCGGTATCCGGATCGGTACGCCGGCAGTGACAACACGGGGATTGAAAGAACCGGAGATGAAAGAGATCGCAGGGCTGATTCGTCTTGCAGCAGTTGATTTTGAAAAGAACGCGGATCAGATCCGCAGGGCGGTGACCGACATCTGCGGCAGATATCCGATCTATCAATAACAGATGAATCCGCAAATCATATCAGGCGGACAGCATACCGTTAACGGGTATGCTGTCCGTTTTAAATATGTGGTTGATTACAGCTTCCAACTCTGACTGATGTCCTGCAGTCCTGCCATATGAGGGTAGATAGTGCCGGACTGAAGAAGTTCTTTTGGAGTTCCCTGTTCCGCGACAGTTCCTTCGGAAAGAACCACGACCTTGTCGGCACCGCTTACTGTCCGCATACGGTGTGCAATGACGAGAACAGTTTTCTCTTTGATCAGACGGGAAAGAGCGCTTTGAATCAGCGTTTCGTTCTCGACGTCCAGACTTGCGGTGGCCTCGTCCAGAAGAATGATCGGGGCGTCTTTCAGAAAGGCCCGTGCGATGGAGATACGCTGCCGTTCACCGCCGGAAAGTTCGCATCCATTTTCTCCGATCATGCTGTTGTAACCGTCCGAAAGCCGGAGAGCAAACTCTTCACAGTTTGCCAGTCTTGCGGCAGCCAGGACTTCAGCGTCTGTGGCGTCTTTTCGTCCGATCCGGATATTCTCCATGATTGTATTATTAAACAGGGTCACGTCCTGAAAGACGATGGAGTAAAAGGAAAGCAGTGTTTCCGGATCCACTTTGGAGATGTCCATACCTCCCACGGTGATGGTTCCACGCTGAATATCCCAGAAACGGGCAGCCAGACGGGAGACGGTTGTCTTGCCGCCGCCGGACGGGCCGACCAGGGCAGTAACTTCCCCCTGCTTTGCAGTGAAGGATACGTCTTTTAAAATGGTTTCTCCGGTATTGTAGGAGAAGCCTACATGATCGAAGCGGATATCATATCCTTTGTTGGTCAGGTCTTTGCTTCCGGTCTGTACCGGGTGATCGAGAATCTCGTTCATACGGCTGATATTTGTCCTGCTGGAAATGACGGCGGCCAGATTCTGGAGTGCGCCTTCTAGCGGAGAGTAAAGACGGGATACTACAAGCAGAAACATAAAAAACAGAGGAATATCGATCTCCCCGCGGATCAGAAGCACGGATCCGGTCAGAGCGGTGGTGGCGATTCCAAATTTCAGAATCAGGGTGGAAGATACGACAAAAAGGGCGGTGCCAAGCTCCGTTACAATATGGCGTTTTTCCGACTCGTCGATTTTCCGGTACAGACCGGTAAGATAGCGGTGCTCTGCGTTATATGCTTTCAGATCCTGCATACTTTCGATACATTCCTGGACGCCCTTCTCCAGTGCAACGTTGGCAGCCACCGCTTTCCGGTTGAAATATTCCTGAATCCGGGCAGAAAAGAGAGTAATGGCAAAGGCAACAGGAAGGACCCAGATCGCGGCAAGGGCCATTTTTACATTAAAAAACAGCAGGCAGACCGCAACGAGGGTGGTTGAAATCAAGGATCCGAACAGGGCGGGCACATAGTGGGAAAACGTAGTCTCCAAGGTGGCACAGTCTCCCATGATGGAATTGGTCAGATCGGCGAGATCTTTTTTTCCGAAGAAGGAGAGGGGGATCTTCCGGAGCTGTTCGGCCAGCGAGATCCGCCGCACACCGCTTTCCACATAGGTTGCCAGATAAGTGGCATTATACTGAAACCAGGTGACGACAAAAATCAGAACCAGGCATGCGGCACATCCTGCCAGATAAAAGAGGATCCGGCTGCCGTTTACGCCTCCGGCCATCATGTCAAGCACAAACTGGTATAAAAGTCCGACCGGAAACATAAAGGAAAGATCCTGCAGGACACAGGCCAGACAACCTTTGATCAGGTCAATGGCTCCCTGACGGGATAATGCAAATCGTCTTTGTAATTTCTGAATCATACGTTCTCCTCCTTTTCGATTTTCCATTCCGCCGCTTCGGAATAGTTCCGCCACATATGGGCAAACAGTCCGTTTTTTTGAAGCAGTTCTGCGTGAGTGCCGCTTTCCGTGATTTTCCCATCCTGCATGACATAAATACAGTCTGCTCCGGTGATGGAAGAAAGCCGATGGGCAATCATGAGCACGGTCTTGCCTCTGGAGAGTGTGGAGAGTGCCTGCTGTACACGGACTTCGTTATCGGGATCCGCAAATGCGGTGGCCTCATCCAGGATCAGGACAGGCGCGTTTTTCAAAATCGCCCGGGCAATGGCGATCCGCTGCTGTTCACCGCCGGACAGGTAGATGCCGTCCGCACCGATGACCGTGTCAATGCCGTCCGGAAGCTTTTCGATGATATCCATACACTGGGCGGCTTCCAGTGCCTGAAATACCTCCTGCCGGGAAGCATCAGGCCTTGCCATCCGGACATTTTCCAGAATGGAGGCCTTGATCAGCCGACTGTTCTGAAAGACAAAGGATACCTGATTCATCAGATCTTCTTTTGAAATCTGCCGGATATCCACATCTCCGATCAGCACCCGGCCTTTCTGAGGATCAAAGAATCTGGCAGCGATGCCGGCAAGCGTTGTTTTGCCGCCGCCGGAAGGACCAACCAGGGCGGCGACCTGCCCGGATGGAATGGACAGGGAAAGGTCGCTGAGAGCATCTTTCTGGCCGTCGTAACTGAATGTCACATGTTCCAGAGTGATAGAATGGCTGGAAGGGATTGTATGGGCAGCACTTTCGGCAAGGGGCTTTTCATCCAGGATGGTATCGATGCGGGAGAGGGCGTCCGTGACAATCATTGCATCTTCACTCATGAACATGATTTTGGTCAGGGTCGTTCCGATTACCGGCGTAATAATAATATAGAAAATCAGATTCAGAAGAAGGTCGTTTGAGACGCCGTTTCTGGACAGAAAGATTCCGCCTGCAATCAAAAAGGCAAAGACGCCGTTGATGGCTGTGGTATAAAACATCATTGGAAGCCGCAGCGTCTTCGTATAGGCGATCACCCATTTCTCATAGTTGTCAATGGAAGCTTTGAACCGTTTGAAGGAATAGACACTCTGGCCAAAGGTCTTGACAACAGGAATACCGCGGACGTACTCTACCGCTTCATTGGACATGTCTGAGAGGGCGTTTTGATACTCTTTCATTTTTGCCTCCATATCCGGCCCGGTCATTCTCATCATAATCAGAAAGCCGAGTATGACAGGGATGAGACTTAAAAGCCCGAGACGCCAGTCAAATACGAGAAGCAGAAAGAGAAGACCAACGGGAGTTGCAATGGCTCCGGCCTTGTCCGGAAGACGGTGGGCAAGATATGTCTCCGCGGCGGCGCTGGATGTGTTGACAATTCGGCGGAGTTTTCCGCTGCCGTATTTTTCGATGGTGCCAAGCGGGAGAGAAGCAATATGGCGCAGGAGCTCTTTCCGGATGTTGGAAGCAATCCGGAATGCGCTAAGATGAGAACACATCAGCGCAGCAATGTAGACCAGAACAGAAAGTACTGCAAAAAGCACAGCACTCCAGCCATAGGACGCTGTCTGGTCTGCCCTGAAAAAATCAGGGGCTGCTTCCAGAAGATCATGGATGATACGCCAGATGTACCAGAAAGGGACAAGTGCCAGAAGCGCACTGACCACTGACAAAATCCATGAAAGCCATGTCAGGATTTTGTGACCGCCGGCATAGGACAAAAGCCGCGATAAATTTGACTGTTTTTTCATGATAAACCTCCTTATAAAAAGTGTCGGATGCTGTCCGAATACCTGCCAAGCCCGGCCGGAACATACAGGAACGGAGAAGCAGCCGGAGTCCGCTATAAAAAAGTTAGCACAAACTAACCTCTGGATAAAAATTACAGGGCTTACTGCCCCATAATCTTCAGCCATCCTGCAGTATAAAATTCCCGCATCTCTTCGAGATAGTTTTCCGCTTTTGGAAGCGGCATTTCATGGATAATAAGCTCAAAAAAAGCATTAAACATTCCGGTCACAAGGATGTGTTCCAGATGCTCATCAATCGGCGGTGCGGGTCTTCCAAGTGACTTCAGCACATTCAGATAGTCATGAGTCGCCTGAAGCTCGATTCTTACCATTTCATCAATCATACCGGCAAAGCGTGTGCCTGTGGAATGACAGAGAATCAATTTGAACTCCTTCAGATGAGAATAGGCATACAAAAGCATCTCGCGCATACATGAGCCGGACGTGATGCCTACCTGGTCAGGCTGAGCTTCCGCCGGAAGAGAAGCGAATTCCTGTTGAGCGCTGCAGAAACAGTTCATGAAATACTCATACTGTTCTCCGACGAGAGCTTCGAACAGAGCTTCCTTACTGGAAAAATATCCGTAAAAGGCTCCGGTGGTTACACCAGCCTGTTTCACGATATTCCTAAGAGAAGCTGATTGAAATCCCTTTTCCAGGAATTCGTCCATTGCTGCTGTCAGGATAGCCTGCAATGTGTCTGGTTTTGTTTCATTCATGCGGATCCCCTTCTATATAACACTGCTATATATCACTGTTATATTACAAAAGAAATGGAAAGATGTCAATAGAAGAAGGGGATTTTCCTGAGAATAAACAGAAGATAGATTGAGAAAATGTGCCCGAAAAAGGACTCTGCATTCATGCAGAGTCCTGTAAATCTTATCTTTTATTTCCCATACAGAACGTGGCAACAACGCCAGGGCCGGTATGGCTTCCGATGACAGTTCCGATCACATTGATCAGAATGTTATCGATTCCGTATTTTTCCCGGATCAGACCGGCGACATATTGGGCATCTTCCTCGCAATCCCCATGTGTGATCATGACAATTTCATTGTCCCAGCCCTTCATCTGCTCCTCCATGATATCGACGATCTTGTGCAGGGAGCGCTTGCGTCCCCGTTCTTTTCCGATGACACTGAGTTTTCCTTCATTGTCCATGTGGATCATAGGCTTGATCTTTACCATGGTTCCAAGGACGGCGGTAGCTTTGGAAACACGGCCTCCCCGGTGCAGATGGTTCAGATCATCCACTGTAACATTGTGGCAGACGTGAAGCTTGTTCTCCTCTGCCCAGGTCACGATCTCATCGTAAGTTTTCCCTTCTTTTTTAAGCTTCAGAACATAGTAGAGAAGCAGTGCTTCGCCAAGACATGCACAAAGAGAATCGATCACGGTGATCCGTGCTTCAGGATAGTCTTCCATCAGATCCTGCGCGGCCATCCGTTCACTGTTCAGGCTTCCGCTTAATCCGGAAGAAAATCCGATGTGGATAATATCTTTGCCTTCTTTTATGATAGGTTCAAACAGTTCCCTTGCCTGACCTGGTGTCACCTGGGACGTAGTCGGAAGAGAACCTCTTCTGATGCGGTCAAAAAATTCTTTTTTTGAAATCCCCTCCATATCCGGATAGGTTTCGCCGTCAATGGTATATGATAATTTCAGCGTCGGAATATTACGCTCTTCCAGCCATTCTTTTGGAAGATCGACGGTGCTGTCCGTAGTAATAACAAACTCTCTCATTGCTGTAACCTCCTCATCCTGCTTTTTACTTATCATACCATTTTTCAAGGCATGAAGCAAAAGATTTTATGCTGGAGGCTGTAATTTAATTCCTGCGGATATTCAGATAGCTTCGTCCGGAAACCGTACGGTTAAAACAGATGGAACACACGATAATGATGCACCCCGCCGCAAAACCGATCCAGTCAAATAAGGCCGTGAGCGTGAGAAGAAGAAGACGCATGAATTTTAATGCATACCCCAGTTCGAAATTGGGCTGGGTATAGTTTGCCACAGCAACAAAGGCCATGTAAAGCATGATTTCGGAATTAAACCATCCGGATTGAACGGAAAATTCCCCCATCACAATACCGGCGATAACACTGAGAGGAGTACTGAGCATGCTGGGTGTGTTGAGAGCTGCCAGCCGCAGTCCGTCAATGGAAAGCTCCAGCAGCAGAAGCTGAAAGTACAAGGGGATATTTACAGTAGACCTCACAAGCACAAAATCGAAAATTTCCGGTATCCACTGCGGATTCTGCATAAAAAGCAGGAAAAGTGGCGTGAGAAAAATGGTCATCAGAGTAATCAGACCGCGGGAAATCTTCAGATAAATCCCGGTCAGTGTTGGAAAATAATAATCGTTTGCCTCCTCGATCATATCAAAGATAGATGTCGGCAGAATCATCGCGGAAGGAGAGGTATCTACAAGCAGAATGATTTTTCCCTCCAGAAGACAGGCGGCAGCAGTATCCGGACGCTCTGTATACTTGAACTTCGGAAATGGATTATACCACTTTCTTTTAAAGAGAAGCTCGGCAAGACTCTGCTGATTCATTTTCAGATCTTCTTCCTGCATTGCTTCCAGTTTTTGTGTAAGAAGTGAAAGCAGGTTCTGATCTACCCGGTCAGACATATAGCAAAGAGCGACATCTGTCCGGGAAGACTTCCCGATTTCCGTCATTTTCATAGTCAGATGCGGATCGCGAATCCTTCTTCTCATTAATGCGGTGTTAAAGACAATTGTTTCTACAAATCCATCTCTGGATCCCCGGAGTGATTTGTCCTGTGCTGGTTCGTCCACACTTCTGGAAGGATAGGTTCTGCAGTCAATGGCAATGCAGGATTCAAAGCCGTCTACAAAAAGACAGGAGACTCCGGATAAAATATTCTTTATAATTTCATCATATTCTGAAAAAGTATCGATTTCTACATACGAGATCATTGTTCTGGAAAGCTCGGTCGCCGTTTTCGGCATTTCTTCCGGTGTGAGTTTAAAGAGCGTATCCATAACTTTGGACATGACTTCATCTTTCATAAATCCGTCGATAAAGAAAAAGCAGCTTTCACGTCCGCCGATGATCATATCGCGTTCTATAATGTCAAAGCTTTCTTTTACCGGAAGGATTTCATTAATATAAGAAATATTTTCCTGTATCAGCTTGGAAATCTTCATTAGACTGTTCCTCCGTTTTTCCTGTTTCAGTATGGAGTTTTTCCGAAATGGAGAAAAAGTATGCAAAAAAGCGGGCACAGTATCGAATAATACTGTGCCCGCCAAAGAACTCTTTTTAAACTATACCCAGTGAAATACGGAGCTTAGCAGGATTGCGACAAGGAAAAGCGGAGCGATCCATTTAATCATGACAGAGAAAAGCTTTTCGCTTTTGAATGTTCTGCTGCTCAGACGTACTTCTTCGCCGATAGCCTCCGGTTTGATAAAGAAACCTACAAAAATGCAGGTGAAAAAGGCTACAACAGGCATCATCACGCTGTTGCTGATAAAATCCATGAAGTCCAGAATCGAAAGATTCAGAATTTTGACGAAGCTTAACGGCCCAAATCCCATAGAAGAAGGAGCGCCGAGAATCAGTGCGCATACGGCTACGGTAAGCGCTGAACGTTTCCGGGTCCAGTGCAGTCTGTCGCAGATAATCGAGACAATCGTTTCCATCAGGGAGATGGAAGAAGTCAGTGCGGCAAACAATACAAGGAGGAAAAATACAGCTCCGATCAACTCTCCGAAAGGCATGTTTGCAAATACTTTTGGAAGTGTGACAAACATCAGGCCGGGACCTGTCTGAAGAGCGTCCTTGCCGGAAAAGACGAATACAGCAGGGATAATCATGAGACCGGCAAGAAACGCAAAGCCGGTGTCAAAAATTTCGATCTGCCGTACGGAAGATTCCAGGTTATTGTCTTTCTGCATGTAGGAGCCATATGTTACCATGATTCCCATGGCAAGGGACATAGAGTAAAACAGCTGTCCCATGGCAGCGAGGACGGTTTTGGTTGAAAAATCTTTCAGGTTCGGTTTCAGATAGTAGGCGACACCTTCACCGGCTCCTGGCAGTGTGATGCAGTATACCGCAATTCCGACTGTCAGGATTACGAGTACAGGCATCATAAACTTGCTGACCTTTTCGATTCCTTTTTCCACGCCCAGAAGGACAATAACAGCTGTGGCGGCGAGAAAAAGAAAAAACCAGCCCAGCGGCTCGACAGGAGAAGCGATAAAATCAGTATAATAGGTATCGGCTGCAGCTGACTTTCCTCCTCCTGTCAAAAAGACTGCAAGATATTTTGTAACCCATCCGCCGATTACGGAATAATAAGGAAAGATGATGATCGGCACAAGGGATGCCAGAATTCCGAGAAACCCAAAACGATGATCCAGTTTTTTGAATGCACCAATGGCGCTTAATCCGGTTTTTCGTCCGATGGCGATTTCCGCAAGCATCAGAGAAAAACCAAAAGTGACAGTAAGAATCAGATAAACCAGAAGGAAAGTTCCCCCGCCGTATTGTGCTGCCAGATAGGGAAAACGCCAGATATTCCCAAGACCTACAGCAGATCCGGCCGCAGCAAGAACAAAGCCGAGCCTGCTGGAAAAATTACTTCTTTCTTTCATTTGTACCCCCAAATTCCCAACAATTTATTTTTTTATCACTTTAAAGTGAGTGTGTATATTATGTCACAGAGACGTGTAAAAAACAAGAGAAAAATAGAAAGGTCAGATTTCTAAAAAAAGTATTTGACAGAAAAAGAAAGCTGTGCTAAAATAACAGCTGTGTGAAAAGAAAGCAGAGTATCCACTCTCACCGCAGCACGAAAGAGTGACTGATGGTTTGATATAGAATTACAATCGTTATCTCTATATTTTATATCAGAGAGCCCGGTTTGTAAAGATAGATCATGTGGATAGTCTGTGCTATCCATTTTTTTATGGCAAGGAATGAGTATTCAAACATGGAGGTGTACAACAATTAGCGATTTAATGATTAACGAACAGATCCGCGACAGAGAAGTGCGGCTGATCGGACAGGATGGAGAACAATTAGGAATTATGTCTGCAAGAGAAGCGCAGAAGATCGCGCAGGAAGCCGAGCTTGATCTCGTGAAGATTGCTCCAACAGCAAAGCCGCCGGTATGCAAGATTATCGATTACGGCAAATACAAATACGAGCAGACAAGAAAAGAAAAAGAGGCAAAGAAAAAGCAGAAGACTGTAGATGTAAAAGAAGTTCGATTATCTCCAAATATTGATACGAATGACTTGAACACGAAAGTAAACAATGCAAGGAAGTTTATCCAGAAAGGGAATAAGGTAAAAGTTACACTTCGTTTCCGTGGACGTGAAATGGCTCATATGCAGCAGAGCAAACATATTCTGGATGATTTTGCGGAACACCTGAAAGAGATTGCGGTTGTAGAAAAGCCGGCAAAGCTGGAAGGAAGAAGCATGAGCATGGTTTTAACTGAAAAACGTTAAAAATAAATTTTATAATTTAAGGAGGAACATTATTATGCCAAAAATTAAAACAAATAGAGCAGCTGCAAAGCGCTTTAAAAAAACAGCAACAGGACAGTTAAAGAGAAATAAAGCTTACAAGAGCCATATCTTAACAAAGAAATCTACTAAGAGAAAAAGAAATCTTAGAAAATCTATCATTACTGATTCTACAAATGTAAAGAACATGAAGAAAGTATTACCGTACTTATAAGAGTTGGAAAAATAGAAGGAGGAGTAAGACATGGCAAGAATTAAAGGCGGAATGAACGCAAAGAAGAAACATAATAGAGTATTAAAACTGGCGAAAGGATACAGAGGAGCACGTTCCAAACAGTACAGAGTTGCAAAACAGTCTGTTATGAGAGCTCTTGCAAGCTCCTACGCAGGACGTAAGCAGAGAAAACGTCAGATGCGTCAGCTCTGGATCGCTCGTATCAACGCGGCAGCAAGAATGAACGGATTATCCTACAGCAAGATGATGCATGGATTAAAGGTTGCAGGTGTAGAGATCAACAGAAAGATCCTTGCGGATATGGCAATCAACGATGCGGAAGGATTTACAGCATTAGCAGAACTTGCAAAAGCAAATCAGGCTTAAGATAGAACTGGAAAAACAGAGGAAACCTCCTCTGTTTTTTTGATGCCTGAAAATGTGGTTCCGAGACTGGCTGTATCCGGCTTGCAGGATATGAATAATAAACTGAAATTATGAAATAATAAGAATATATCATTTTTCTTTATTGAAACTCTGTGTTATGATCATCACTGAAAAGAAAATAGAAGCGGAGGAAATAGAATGTACGATATTTGTGTCATTGGAGCGGGGCCGGCAGGAATCAGCAGTGCGGTATATGCCGCAAGCAGAGGGTTAAAAACCATTGTCTTAGAACAGAAAAAGGTAGGAGGACTTCTTGGAAGTGTGTCGACTGTCACTCATTATGCAGGAATTCTTGCGGACGAAACAGGTGAGAGTTTTTCCCTTAGACTGAAGGAACAGGCCGAACGTGCGGGAATCGAAATTGCAATGGAAAAAGTAGTAGAAGCAGATCTTTCCGGAGCGGTAAAACGGATCGTGACAGAAGGAACGACATACGAAGCGAAGGCGGTAATCATTGCAGCAGGAACGACGCCAAGAAAGCTTGGTATTCCGGGAGAAGATACATTTGCGGGACGTGGAACAGGGCTGAATCCGGCAAAAGATGCAAAGAAGTACGAAGGCAGAGAAGCATTTGTTGTGGGCGGAGCAGACGGAGCGGTGAAAGAAGCGCTTTTTCTTTCGAAATTTGCTTCCAAAGTAACGATTATCCACTTTGAAGATACGCTGGGAGCAATTCCGGAATTTACAGAGAAAGTAAAACGGACGGCGAATATGGAGGTGCGCCTTCACAGCAGACTGTCCCGGATTGAAGGAGAGGGGCAGGCGGATCGAATTGTTATTGAAGACGAACATACGAAAGAGCAGGAGTGGATTGAGGCGCCGGGATGTGCGGTCTATATCTATGCTGGTTCAACGCCGAATACATCGCTCTATCCGGAACTGGAGAAAAAAGACGGGTATCTTGTAACCAACGAAAAACAGGAGACGAATCTGCCGGGGGTATATGCGGCGGGGGATATCTGTGTCAAACTTGTACGACAGGCGGCCACAGCAGTAAGTGACGGGGCGGTTGCTGCGATTTGGGCGGCAGCGTACGTCAGAAGCCTGTCATAATAATAAAGAAAGAAGCGAAAAGACAAGCGGAAAGAAAAAAAGATTTCTTTCTGCTTTTTTTGTTTTGGAGTGCGGAAAGAGTAGAAGCTAAAAATCCTTCCTTTATTCAAAAAAGAAAAAGCTGAAATCCTGCATAAAATGAGGATTTCAGCTGAATAATGAAAAATGCGGAAGATGGGACTTGAACCCACACGACTGCAATAGTCACAAGATCCTTAGTCTTGCTCGTCTGCCAGTTCCGACACTTCCGCATGTGACTGCCTTATCGGCTGTCCGTAGATTATATTACTACAAGTAAAAGAAAATGTCAATATAAAAATTAAAAATAATTGAAAAATGTATATTTTTTAATCAATAGATACAATTTATCATCAGATCGTGCTATAATAGAAAATAACACATTCTGATCAAAAAAGCAGAGCCTGACCTGCAGCACTCTGCTTTCAAGATGCGGAAGATGGGACTTGAACCCACACGACTGCAATAGTCACAAGATCCTTAGTCTTGCTCGTCTGCCAGTTCCGACACTTCCGCATGTGACTGTCTTTCGACCGTCCGAAAGATATATTACTACAGATCAGAGGGAATGTCAACAAAAAAATATAATTATTTTGTAGCATGAGGAGGAAGGACGATGTTAGAGAAAATTGACTTGTCGAAAAAAATGAAGAAACCGGAATACAAAGAAGAGATTCAGACACTTTCGATCAGGCTTGGGGAACTGCAGAGAGCCTGCCAGAGTGCCAAAATTCCGGTGATGATAGTATTTGAAGGCCTGGATGCGTCTGGAAAAGGAGTGCAGATCGGCAAGCTGATCCAGGCATTGGACCCGCGGGGCTTTGAAGTGTTTGCAGTCAAAAAAGAAACAGAAGAAGAAAAGTTCTATCCTTACATGAAGCGTTTCTGGACGAAGATCCCGGAGCGGGGCAAGATATCTATTTTTGACACGAGCTGGTACCGGAAGGTGCTTGGGGAGCGGTTTGAAAATCAGATGTCCAAAGGGGAAGTCGCCAAAGCATACCATACTATCCAGAATTTTGAAAAAGAACTGACTGATGACGGTATGGTGATTATTAAACTTTTCCTTTATATCAGTAAAAGGGAGCAGAAAAAGCGGTTTGAAAAGCTGACATCTTCCAGAGAAAGTGAATGGAGAGTGACAGGAAATGACTGGCGCAGAAACGAGGAATATGATGCATATCTCCAGGTGAACGAAGAGATGCTGGCAAAGACGGATACGGACTTTGCTCCTTGGACGATCGTGGAGGCAACGGATAAGAGATATGCTGCCGTCAAGATTTACAAGACGGTGATCAAGGCTCTGGAAGCTGCGGTGGAACGGAAGCCGGAGGAAGAAGAAAAAGCATCGGAACTGGATGAAAAGCCGGTAGAGTCTGTATTGAATAAAGCTGATTTGTCCCTGTCCTACACAAGAGAAGAATATGAGAAGAAAAAGAAAAAGCTTCAGAAAGAACTGACAAAACTTCATGGGGAGTTGTACCGCAGAAGAATTCCGATGATCCTCGGATTTGAAGGGTGGGACGCCGGAGGAAAGGGCGGTGCCATCAAGAGGCTGACTCAGGCACTTGATCCGAGGGGATATGTCGTGATTCCGACGGCAGCTCCGAACGACTGGGAGAAAAAGCATCATTACCTGTGGAGATTCTGGATTAAGATGCCGAAGAAAGGACATATTACCATTTTTGACCGGACCTGGTACGGACGGGTGATGGTGGAACGGATTGAAGGATTCTGCACAAAGCAGGAGTGGAAACGTGCCTATAAGGAAATGAATGATATGGAAGAACAGCTTGCGGATTCCGGCGCGATTGTAATGAAATTCTGGATGCAGATCGATAAAGACGAACAGGAGCGGAGATTTAAAGAACGCCAGGCAAATCCGGCGAAACAGTGGAAGATTACGGACGAAGACTGGAGAAACCGGGAAAAATGGGATCTCTACGAAAGAGCTGTTGAAGAGATGCTCGTGAAAACATCAACCCCGTCTGCACCCTGGATTATTGTAGAAGGAAATGATAAGTACTATGCGAGAATCAAAGTGCTTGAGACGGTAGTAGAAGCAATCCGCAGGCGGCTTTCTGAAGAAAAAGAGAAATAAAAAACAGTCTTTCATCGCTTTTTTGAAAAAATTAAAAAAAGAAAAAGGAAATCAACATCTTTTGTCGAATATATAATTTGTAGGAGAATGTACACAGGCAAGAAGGAAGGGAAAGACGTGTATTATTCAGATGACGTGATAGAAGAAGTAAGAATGAAAAACGATATTATAGACGTGATTTCTTCTTATGTAAGACTGCAGAAAAAAGGAAATTCTTATTTTGGACTTTGTCCGTTTCACAATGAAAAATCCCCGTCCTTTTCTGTCAGCCGAGACAAGCAGATGTACTACTGCTTTGGCTGCGGGGCAGGAGGAAATGTGTTTACATTCTTGATGGAATATGAGCACTATTCATTTACCGAAGCGCTCCGTTATCTTGCGGACAGAGCGGGAGTGGAGCTGCCGAAGGAACAGTATTCCAAAGAGGCAAAAGAAAGAGCAGATTTAAGAGAGACGCTTCTTGCGATCAACAAGCTTGCAGCAAAATATTATTTTGCACAGCTGAAGTCGGAAAAAGGGCGGCAGGCCTATCAATATCTGACCGACAGAGCATTGACAGAGGAGACCATCGTGCACTTCGGGCTCGGATATGCAAATAAATACAGCGATGATCTGAGCAGATTCCTGAAGTTGAAGGGCTATTCGGATGAGCTGATCGTGCAGTCCGGGCTTGCAAGTGTCGATGAGAAACAAGGAATTCATGATAAATTCTGGAATCGTGTGATGTTTCCGATCATGGACGCAAACAGCCGTGTTATTGGATTCGGCGGCCGTGTCATGGGTGACGGGAAACCGAAATATCTGAACTCCCCTGAGACTCCGATTTTTGATAAAAGCAGAAATCTTTACGGGCTGAACCGTGCAAGAAGTTCCAGAAAGCCTTATTTTCTGCTGTGCGAAGGGTATATGGATGTGATTGCGCTTCATCAGGCAGGATTTACCAATGCAGTTGCCTCCCTCGGGACTGCATTTACACCTGGACATGCATCTTTAATTAAGCGGTACGTTCAGGAAGTATATCTGACTTATGACAGCGATGAGGCAGGAACGAAGGCAGCCCTGAGAGCGATGCCGATTCTGAAAGAGGCGGGCATTACGGCGAAAGTGATCCGGATGGATCCGTATAAGGATCCGGACGAGTTTATCAAAAATCTGGGTGCGGCGGCTTTTGAAGAGCGGATCAGCAAAGCCAGAAACGGGTTTATGTACAGTCTGGAGGTGCTGGAACGTCAGTATGACATGAATTCCCCGGAAGGTAAGACCGGTTTCATGAAAGAGGCAGCGGCAAGACTTGGAGAATTTGAAGAGCAGATTGAAAGGGATAATTATACCGAGGCGGTTGCCAGAGCATATAAAGTAGCCTTCGAGGATCTGAAAAAGCTGGTGGCAAAGACGGCTATAGAGAAGGGGCTGGCAGCACCGGCCAGACGGCCGAAGCAGACTGCGGCTGTCAAGGAGAAGGAAGACGGAAATCTGAAGTCCCAGAAGATCCTTCTGACCTGGATGATTGATGATATGACAGTATTTTCTCAGGTGAAGAATTACATTACACCGGACGATTTCACCGGAAGCCTGTATAAGGAAGTTGCCTCACTGCTTTATGAGCAGTATGAAGAGGGAGATCTCAATCCTGCCCGCATTTTGAATCACTTTACGGATGAGGAAGAGCATCGGGAGGCCGCATCACTGTTTCATACAAAGATTCGTGAACTCTCCACGAAAGAGGAGCAGGAAAAAGCTCTCAAAGAGACGGTGATCAAGGTGAAAAACCACAGTATTGAAGAAGCGGGAAGAGCGCTGGACCCGACGGATATCAAAGGTCTTCAGAAGCTCATGGAAGCCAAAAAGGATCTGCAGAAACTGTATCAGATGCAGATATCCATAAAATAAAAGTATAGAACAAGCGATGAGAGGATGGACAAAAGCATGGAAGAAAACGTAGCAAAATTTGAGGAAAAGCTGAAAGAGCTGGTCGAACTTGGAAAAAAGAAAAAGAAAGTTCTGGAAATTCAGGAGATCAGTGATTTTCTGGCTGATCTGGAATTATCTTCAGAGCAGATGGAAAAGGTGTATGAGTATCTGGAGGCAATGAATATCGATGTGCTGCGTATTGGAAATGATGATGACCTGGACGCAGATATTGACGATCTGATTCTTGCAGAAGAAGAGGAAGAGGTCGATATGGAAAAGATCGATCTGTCTGTGCCGGACGGGATCAGCATTGAGGATCCGGTGCGTATGTACTTGAAAGAAATCGGAAAGGTTCCTCTTTTAAGTGCAGAAGAAGAGATTGATCTGGCCAAAAGAATGGCGGAAGGCGATGAGAGTGCCAAAAAGAGACTGGCAGAGGCGAACCTCCGTCTTGTAGTCAGCATTGCAAAGCGCTATGTCGGGCGGGGAATGCTCTTTCTGGATCTGATTCAGGAAGGTAATCTTGGTCTGATCAAGGCGGTTGAGAAGTTTGATTACCAGAAGGGATTTAAGTTCAGTACCTATGCGACCTGGTGGATCCGTCAGGCAATTACGAGAGCGATTGCGGACCAGGCGAGAACGATCCGTATTCCTGTTCATATGGTGGAGACGATCAACAAACTGATCCGGGTATCCAGACAGCTCCTTCAGGAGCTCGGAAGAGAGCCGCTTCCGGAAGAGATTGCAAAAGAACTGGACATGCCTGTGGACCGTGTCAGAGAGATTTTGAAGATTTCACAGGAACCGGTGTCTCTTGAGACACCGATCGGGGAAGAAGAGGACAGCCATCTTGGTGATTTCATTCAGGATGATAATGTGCCGGTTCCGGCGGAAGCTGCTGCCGCCACACTGTTAAAGGAACAGCTCAATGAAGTGCTGGATACACTGACAGACAGAGAACAGAAGGTCTTAAGACTGCGTTTTGGAATGAACGACGGCCGGGCAAGGACACTGGAGGAAGTCGGTAAAGAGTTTGATGTTACAAGAGAACGTATCCGTCAGATTGAGGCCAAGGCACTGAGAAAACTGCGCCATCCAAGCCGCAGCCGTAAATTAAGAGACTATCTGGATTAGGAGCGGAGCATGGAATTATCAAAGAGACTTCGGGCGGTCGCCGAGCTGGTGACGCCCGGATACAGAGTGGCAGACATCGGGACGGATCACGCGTATGTCCCGATCTGGCTGGTGCAAAACGGACGGATTCCATCCGCGGTTGCGATGGATGTTAACGAAGGGCCGCTCCAGCGTGCCAGAGAACATATCGGAGAATATGGGCTTGAAGAGCAAATCGGGACAAGAAGATCAGATGGACTCAAAGAACTGAGCATCCAGGAAGCAGACAGTATGATCGCCGCCGGAATGGGCGGCGCTCTTATTATACAGATTTTGTCGGCCTGTCCGGAAACGACGGCGTCGCTGAAAGAATGTATTCTCCAGCCGCAGTCGGAGATCGGGAAAGTCCGCCGGTTTCTGATTGAAAACGGATTTTCCATTGAGTATGAGAATATGATATATGAGGATGGAAAATACTACCCGATGATGAAGGCTGTTCCGGGGAAGAGGGAGCAGTTCCCGTACACGGAAGAGGAATATGAGTATGGAAGAGTTCTTCTGAAAGAGAAACATCCGGTTCTCCATGATTTTCTGAAACGGGAAATCCGGATCCGGACGAACATTCTGGAGAATCTGAGGAAGAGCCAGGATCCGTCGGAAAGTTCCAAAGCCCGGATCATAGAGATAGAAAAAGAACTGAAGCAGCTGTACGCAGCAGAAGGCAGGTACCGGTAAAAGGAGAGGCAAGATGAAGGTAAAAGAAATCCGAAATATTTTGGTGGAGGCTGCACCGGAGAGTTATGCGCTTGACTGGGATAACAGCGGTCTCATACTTGGAAGAGAAGAAAAGGAGGTCCAAAAGGTCCTGATTACGGTTGATGTCGATGATGCTGCCGTGGAGACGGCACTGGAAATCAAGGCGGATATGATCCTTTCTCATCATCCGCTTCTGTTCCGGGCTGTGAAGCGGATTACGGATGAAGCGTTTATCGGAAGAAGAATTCTAAAGCTGATACAGGCAGACGTGGCCTACTATGCCATGCATACGAACTACGATATCTGCAGGATGGGGATGCTTGCCGCAGAAAAAATCGGACTGGAAGAGACCGGTCCGCTTGAGGAAACCGGGGAATGGCTGGGGGTTCCGTGTGGAATCGGCGTGACCGGAACGTTGAAAGAGCCGGAGAGCCTTCTTGAATTTGCGGCCAGAATCAGAACACGTTTTGGCCTGGAGGAACTTCGGTGCTTTGGAGCAGACAGGCCGGTCAAAACGGTGGCGGTCTGTCCGGGATCGGGTGAAAGTGTAGTGCAGGAAGCGCTTTTGAAAGGTGCAGATGTATTTCTGAGCGGAGATATCGGTCACCATACCGGAATTGATGCCGATGCCCAGGGGATGGCAGTGCTTGATGCGGGTCACTACGGACTGGAATATCTGTTTATGGAGGATATGAAACAGTATCTGGAGGATAAAACGGAAGGCAGAATCGAAGTGATTACCATGCCGAAGCATTTGCCGTATTCCGTGATTTTATAAAGGCTGGAAAGAAGGTGTTAGTTTGCACGATGTACTACAGTATACGGTTACATTTGAAAATGGAGAAACAAAGCAGTATCCGGAAGGAACCACTTTTCTTGAGATTGCAAAAGACAGACAGAAAGAGTACAAAAATGATGTTGTTCTTGTGATTCAGGACGGAAAACTGAAAGAACTGTATAAAACGCTCCGGAAAGATTGCAGGGTCAGGCTTGTCACGACCGGAGAGGACATCGGGTATAAGACCTACAAAAGAAGTATGAGCCTGATGCTTGTAAAGGCGGTCTATGATACAGCCGGACATGATAAGATTCAAAAAGTGCGGATTCATTACTCGGTGGACCAGGGGTATTACTGTACGATTGACGGGGATATCTGTCTGGATGAGGTATTTCTAAACCGTGTTAAAGATACGATGCGAAAGATCGTAGAGGCTGATATTCCGATAGAAAAACGGAATCTCCATACGGATGAAGCGATTGAGCTGTTTCATCAATATGGTATGTATGATAAAGAAGAATTGTTCAAATACCGGAGAAGTTCCAGAGTCAACCTGTACAGGATGGGAGCTTTCGAGGACTATAACTACGGCTACATGGTGCCGTCCACAGGATATCTGAAATATTTTGAACTCTATCCGTATGATGAAGGATTTGTGATCCAGATGCCGAAAATGTCGGATCCGGAACGGGTTCCGCCTTTACAGGTGCGGGAAAAGTTGTTTCAGGTACAGAAAGAATCCATGAAATGGGGTGATCTCCAGGATATTGAAACCGTTGGCGATCTGAACCGCGAAATTGTGCGGGAGGGAGCTCAGAACATGGTACTGGTGCAGGAAGCACAGCAGGAAAAGAAGATTGCTGAAATTGCGGAACAGATCGCAAAAAGAGGTGATGTGAAGTTTGTGCTTGTGGCAGGACCTTCTTCTTCGGGAAAGACGACCTTTTCGCACAGGTTGTCCGTCCAGCTCAGGGTAAACGGCCTGCGTCCTCATCCTCTTGCGGTCGACAACTATTTTGTCAACCGGGAGCACACTCCAAAGGACGAGAAAGGGAATTATGACTTTGAGTGCCTGGAAGCGATTGACGTAGATCAGTTTAATGAAGATCTGAGACGTCTGCTTCATGGCGAAGAGGTGGAAATTCCGACCTTTGATTTTATCACGGGACAGAGGAAATACGAAGGGAAAAAGCTGAAAATGGAGAGCAGGGATATTCTTGTGATTGAGGGAATTCACTGCCTGAATCCAGAGCTTACCAAAGCTCTTCCGAATGAGCGGAAGTTTAAGATTTATATCAGTGCGCTGACACAGCTGAATGTAGACGAACACAACAGGATCCCGACTACGGACGGACGTCTGATCCGCCGGATTGTCCGTGATGCAAGGACCCGGGGCACTTCCGCGGCAAGAACAATTGCCATGTGGTATTCGGTCAGAAGGGGGGAAGAGCGAAATATTTTCCCGTTCCAGGAGGAAGCGGACATCATGTTTAACTCGGCCCTGATTTACGAACTTGCGGTATTAAAACAGTATGTGGAACCACTGTTATTTCAGATTACACCGGAAATGGAAGAATTCCATGAAGCCAAGCGGCTTTTGAAGTTTCTGGACTATTTTCTCGGGATCGGAACAGAGAGGATTCCGGCAAACTCCCTGTTGCGGGAGTTTATCGGAGGCGGATGCTATGATCTTTAAAGAGTATTCAGAGAAACAGACGGGAAGAAAGAACGCATATCATCCGGCAGCGGGGCGGTAAGGGAAAGAGGATGCCCCGTAACAGGATGGAGAAAAGAGAGACGGCAGGAGTGAAGCGCCTGCCGTTTTATTTTTGTGTAATCCGGACAGTAAAGAAAGTCGCCGGGCAGAGGATGCCCAAGATACTTCATGTGGACACGGATCTGATGGGTACGCCCTGTGTCAAGGCGGAGCCGGACGAGGGAATATCCGCCCTCGGAGTAAAGGAGTTCATAATGGGTACGGGCCGGTTCACCGTGTTCAAAGTCCACCCGGCGTTCGATGGTAGATCCTTCTTTACGTCCGATTGGAGCATCGATGATTCCGGAAACATCCGGAGTGCCTCTGACAACTGCAAGATACTCCCGCTTAATCTGGCGGGCAGAGACCATCCGGGAAAGAAGGGCAGCGCTGTAGGCATGCCTGGCAAGGATGAGAAGTCCGGTTGTGTCCCGGTCCAGACGGTTGATGCAGCGGTACACAAATGATTCCCCTTTTTCTTTGAAATACCAGGCGGCAGCATTGGCGAGAGTATTCTCGTAATTTCCCTGAGACGGATGAATCGGCATGTCAGCCGGTTTGTTCACGACAAGAAGATCTTCATCCTCGTATACAACCGGAAACGGAAGCGGACGCGGAACAATATGATCGGAGGAACTGTCTTCGACAATCCGCACCTGAAGGCAGTCGCCCGGCAGGAGTGGATCGTGTGCCCGTGCCCAGACACCGTTTTTTAGAATTCCCTCCGGAGTTTTTTTGAGGGAGACGATGACAGCATGAGAATATCCCCTGCTTTTCAGAAAGCTTTGGACGGTAAGCGGCGCAGCCGTACCGTCCGTTTCTTGTATGATATAGGTCAGTTCTCTTTTCATAAAGGACTTCCTTTCTCTCGTTTGAGCGTAAGATTACCGGTAAATCCGGAGAAGATGATCCATGGAGGCGCTCATGTTCCGAAGCAGCAGATCCACGGTGGTAAGCGCTGCCATGGATTCTACAACGACAACGGCCCGCGGAACAATGATCGGATCATGTCTTCCTTTGACAGAGATGTCAACCTCTTCCATAGAGGAGTTGACCGTCTGCTGCAGAGAGGAGATGGAAGGAGTCGGCTTGATGGCCGCACGGAAAATGACAGTGCTTCCGTCACTCATCCCTCCAAGTGTTCCGCCGGAATGATTTGTCTTCTTGGTGATCTGTCCGTCTTTCAGGCAGAAAGCGTCATTGTTTGTGGAACCGTTTGAACGGGCGGCTTCAAAGCCATCTCCGATTTCAAATCCTTTGACAGCTCCGATGGAAAGAACTGCGTGGGCAAGGAGGGCGTCCAGCTTGTCAAAAACCGGTTCGCCGATGCCGGCAGGAAGTCCCGCGATCTGACATTCGATAATGCCTCCTGCGGAATCCTGGTTTTCCATACAGGTACGCAGATATTCTTCCGCTTTTTGAGAGTATCCCAGATGAGGCATACAAAGCGGACTGCTTTTCAGAACGGAAAAGTCGTACTCATCAGCAGGGATGGTGTATGGACCGATCGCTTTCGTATATGCCTGAACCTGGATGCCGAGATTTTTCAGAAGGAGAGAAGCAATGGCGCCGGCAGCAACACGTCCGATCGTTTCTCGTCCCGAGGAACGTCCGCCGCCCCGGTAATCCCGGAATCCGTATTTTGCATCGAAGGTATAATCCGCATGACCGGGCCGGTAACAGTCTTTGATCTGAGAATAGTCATGGGAGCGCTGGTCCTGATTCCGCACGAGAAGGGAGATTGGTGTACCGGTTGTCTTTCCCTCAAACACGCCGGAGAGGATTTCCACTTCGTCTGCTTCCTTGCGCATGGTAGAGTAAGCATTCTGTCCCGGTTTTCTGCGGTTTAAAAAGGCCTGAATATCGGAAGGGGAGAGTGCAAGCCCTGCCGGGCAGCCGTCTACTACGACACCGATGCCGGCTCCGTGGGATTCTCCCCATGTTGTAATCTGAAAAAGAGTTCCAAAAGATGATCCTGCCATAATGATACCTCCAAATATACAAAATAATCTGAATAAACTTCTATCTATTATATAGAAGCACTGAAAAAACTGCAATCGAAATTTGAGGGAAAACGCCGAAAAGTAAGTAGGATATACGACAAGATTCAACAAATTTTCACTGTACTTTTCCACATAGACATATTATAATAGCGATGTATAAGGTAAAATAGTAAGGGGTAGATATTGAATGAAGAAAAACGAAAATATTCCGGAAGAAGAACTCCGGATTTCGGATCAGGATCATACAATGGACAGTGAAAATGAAATAGCAAGAAAGACGAGAATCAAACATAGACGGGGACCAAGGAAAAAGAAAGAGAAACGCCGGATATCCAAGGCGGCAAAGAAACGGATCGCGATTACCTGCGGCAGCATTGTCGGAATTGTAGCGGTTGCCTATTTTGGCGGAGTGATCTTTTTTCAGAGCCATTTCTATCCGGGAACAACGATCAACGGTAACAGCTTTTCACTCAGAAGCGTTCATGATGCGGAGGATTATATGGCAGAGCAGGTTGCCGGATACACGTTGACATTAAATGAAAAAGACGGAGGAACGGAGACGATCTCCGGAAAAGATATTGACATCTCCTATCAGGAGAGCGGTGCTCTTGAGAAAGTCAAGGAGGAGCAGAATCCATTTCTCTGGCCGACGGCACTGTGGACAAAATCCGATGTCACAACGGAAGTCGGAATCGAATATAATGAAGAAAAGCTGGCAGGGTTTGTTTCCATGCTGAAGTGCGTGACTTCCGCAGGCCAGACTGCCTCAGAAAATGCACATCCGGTATATGACGGAAACCAGTTTGTCATCCAGGAGGAAGTAGTCGGAAACCAGGTGAATCAGGAGACGCTTCTTCAGAAGGTAAAAGAGTCCGTAAGCGGCTTTAATCAGGAAATGAATCTGGAGACGGAAGGATGCTATATCACACCGGCTTACACGAAAGATTCTCCGGAAGTGCAGGCTGCGGTTGATACCATGAATAAGTATCTCCAGAGCAAGATTACATATGATCTGTCACCAAAGACAGAAGTAGTAGATAAGACGCTTATTTCCCAGTGGCTGACGGTTGATGAGAATATGCAGGTGACATTCAATACCGATCAGGTGAATGCCTATATTGCGCAGCTTGCCACAAAGTATAATACAGTTGGAACGACGCGGACATTTGTGACGGGCCGCGGAGATACAGTGCAGGTATCCGGAGGTGACTTTGGCTGGTATTTAAATCAGGAAGACGAGTATGCGGCTCTGGTTGCGAATATTCAGAGCGGTGAAGAAGTTTCAAGGGAGCCGAAATGGTCCAGAAGAGGAGCGGATCACGGAGACGACAATGACTACGGAGACACTTACGCGGAAGTGGATCTGACGACACAGAAATTCTGGTTTTTCCAGAACGGAGAAGTGATCATGAACTGTGATATTGTCAGTGGAACTCCGAATGGAGAAGATGACACACCGCAGGGAAGCTATGACCTGACTTACAAGACCAAGAATGCAGTACTTCGTGGAGAACTGCTTGCAAACGGAGAGTATTCCTATGAATCTCCGGTGGCATTCTGGATGCCTTTCAATGGAGACATCGGATTCCATGATGCGTCCTGGCAGACACGATTCGGAGGGGACTGGTACTTGAACCATGGTTCCCACGGATGTATCAATATGAAATACGATGATGCGGCAAAGCTTTATGATCTGATCAATGAGACGACACCGATCATCTGTCATTTCTAAACCAGATTTCAGAACGGAGCAAAGAAAACATGTATGAATTGTTAAAAAGAGACGGCCTCGCAAAAAGGGGCCGTTTTACAACGGTACACGGTGTTGTTGAAACACCGGTGTTTATGAATGTGGGGACGGCTGCCGCCATTAAAGGAGCAGTGTCCACCGATGACTTAAGAGAGATCAAAACCCAGGTGGAGCTTTCCAATACCTATCATCTCCACGTAAGACCGGGCGATGAGGTAGTAAAAAAACTTGGAGGGCTGCATAAGTTTATGGTATGGGACAAGCCGATTCTGACGGATTCCGGCGGATTTCAGGTGTTTTCCCTTGCGGGCCTCAGGAAGATCAAGGAGGAAGGAGTACATTTCCATTCTCACATTGACGGGAAGAAGATTTTTATGGGACCGGAGGAGAGTATGCAGATCCAGTCCAATCTGGCATCCACCATTGCTATGGCGTTTGACGAATGCCCGGCCAGTACAAAAGACCGGGATTATATTGAGCGTTCTGTCGCGAGAACATCACGGTGGCTTCGCAGATGTAAGGCCGAGATGGAGCGGCTGAACAGTCTTCCGGATACGATCAATCCGCATCAGCTGCTGTTCGGAATCAATCAGGGCGGAATTCTGGAGGATGTCCGGATTGCACATGCGCAGGAAATCGCAGAGCTTGATCTTCCGGGATATGCCATCGGAGGACTTGCGGTAGGAGAATCTCATGAGGAGATGTACCGGATTCTGGATGCCGTTGTTCCTTATCTGCCGCTTGAAAAACCAACGTATCTGATGGGAGTCGGTACCCCTGCAAATATTCTGGAGGCAGTGGACCGGGGCGTTGACTTTTTTGACTGCGTTTATCCGACACGAAACGGCCGGCACGGCCATGTGTACACGAATCATGGCAAACTGAACCTTTTCAATGCCAAATATGAACTGGATGACCGCCCGATTGAAGAAGGCTGCGGATGCCCGGTATGCCGGAAATATTCCAGAGCCTATATCCGTCACCTTCTGAAAGCAAAGGAGATGCTCGGCATGCGGTTCTGCGTACTTCACAACCTGTATTTTTACAATACAATGATGGAAGAAATCCGTGCCGCAATCGAAGAAGGCCGCTACAAAGAATATAAAAAGCAGAAACTTGAGGGAATGGCGCAGGGACAGAAAGGATAAAACCTGATAAAATTCCCAAAAGTACTTGATGAAACGGGAAAAATTGTGTATGATAGCAATAGTGTTTAGCTAGAAATTAGGAGGAAAGAATGATGGAATACACGTTACTTACAGAGTCAAGCGGAGGCATTTTCTCAAACCCGCTGTTTTTGATCCTTTTTTATGTAGTTGTTCTTGGCGGACTCTGGTTCATTCTGATGAGACCGCAGAAGAAAGAGCAGAAGAGGGTAGCGGCGATGATCGCTGATATGGAAGTTGGAGATACTGTTCTGACGACAAGTGGATTTTACGGAGTAGTGATCGATATCACAGAAGAAGATGTGATCGTAGAGTTCGGAAATAATAAAAACTGTCGTATTCCGATGCAGAAGGCTGCTATCATGCAGGTAGAAAAGCCTGGTGCAGGTGAAACAAAATAATGATAAGTCAGTGAAAAGAAAAGCAGATTCCGTTTTAGAGGGATCTGTTTTTTGTTGTTGAAAAAAGCCTCAGGCAGGTGGTTTTCATGGAGAAAACGGGTGGAAAAGGCACTTTTGCGCGGTAAAGGGTTGAAACAGAAACAAAAATATTATATGATATTCTGTAACAGATTTTCTGGGAGGGATAGCAATGCAACTACATATTGGAATTATAAAAGGAGACGGAATCGGCCCGGAGATTGTTACAGAGGCCGTAAAAGTTCTTGATAAAGTAGGAGAAACATTCAGACATACCTGTGACTATACGGAACTGCTTTTAGGAGGCGCTTCCATCGATGTGCACGGGGTGCCGCTCACTGATGAGACGGTGGAGAAAGCAA
Organism: Pseudoflavonifractor sp. BSD2780061688st1 E11; assembly: GCF_005844125.1. Classification (NCBI taxonomy): domain Bacteria; kingdom Bacillati; phylum Bacillota; class Clostridia; order Eubacteriales; family Oscillospiraceae; genus Pseudoflavonifractor; species Pseudoflavonifractor sp. BSD2780061688st1 E11. Next base: position 107,634 of record NZ_SPHM01000002.1, on the reverse strand, counting down.
AAGCATGTGACGCTGTACTGATGGGGTCCATTGGAGGCGATGCAAAGACATCTCCATGGTATCAGCTTGAGCCTTCCAAGAGGCCGGAGGCGGGACTTCTTCGTATTCGTAAGGAACTGGGCCTGTTCGCGAACTTAAGACCGGCAGTCCTCTATGAAGAACTGGAAGGAGCATGTCCTCTGAAACCGGAGCTCACCGAAGGCGGATTTGACTTTATGATTATGCGGGAGTTGACGGGCGGACTGTATTTTGGTGAAAGAAAGACAGAAGAAAAAGACGGTGTCATGACCGCGGTGGACACACTTTCCTATAATGAAAATGAAATCCGCAGGATTGCAAAGCGCGCATTTGACATTGCCGAGAAACGTTCCCGCAAGGTGACAAGTGTGGATAAGGCAAATGTTCTGGATTCCTCCAGACTGTGGAGAAAGGTGACAGAAGAGGTGGCGGCAGAGTATCCGGACGTGACGCTGGAACATATGCTTGTTGATAACTGTGCGATGCAGATCGTAAAAAATCCAAAGCAGTTTGATGTGATTCTGACAGAGAATATGTTTGGAGATATTTTATCCGATGAAGCCAGCATGGTGACTGGATCTATCGGAATGCTGGCAAGCGCAAGCCTTAATGACAGCAAATTCGGCCTGTATGAGCCGAGCGGAGGATCCGCGCCGGACATTGCAGGAAAGGGAATCGCAAACCCGATTGCCACAATCCTTTCCGCAGCAATGATGCTTCGTTTCTCCTTTGATCTTGATAAGGAAGCGGACGCGGTAGAGAGGGCAGTGGATCAGGTTTTGAAAGACGGATACCGGACAGGAGATATCATGTCTGCAGGATGTACACAGGTCGGCACAAAGGAAATGGGAGATCTGATCTGTGAAAGAATTCAGGCATAATGACTATAGAAACAGAGTAAGGACAGGAGGAAGAAAGATGAGAAGTGATACTGTAACAAAAGGAAGCCAGCAGGCGCCGCATCGTTCTCTGATGAATGCGCTGGGACTGACAAAAGAAGAGATGGAACGTCCGCTTGTAGGAATTGTAAGCTCTTATAATGAGATCGTGCCGGGACATATGAATCTCGATAAGATTGTGGAAGCAGTCAAAATGGGAGTTGCCATGGCTGGAGGGACCCCGATCGTATTTCCGGCGATTGCAGTCTGTGACGGGATCGCCATGGGACATATCGGAATGAAGTATTCTCTTGTGACGAGAGATCTGATTGCAGACTCTACGGAAGCGATGGCTCTGGCTCATCAGTTTGATGCCCTTGTCATGGTTCCAAACTGTGATAAAAATGTGCCGGGTCTTCTGATGGCTGCGGCCCGGATCAATATTCCGACTATTTTTGTCAGCGGCGGCCCGATGCTTGCCGGACATGTGAAAGGAGAGAAGAGAAGTCTTTCCAGCATGTTTGAGGCGGTTGGAGCTTATGCGGCCGGAACGATTACAGAAGAAGAGCTGGATGAGTTTGAATGTAAAGTCTGCCCGACATGCGGTTCCTGTTCCGGAATGTACACGGCCAACAGTATGAACTGTCTGACAGAGGTGCTTGGAATGGGCTTAAAGGGCAACGGTACCATCCCGGCAGTTTACTCCGAGAGAATCCGTCTTGCAAAACATGCGGGTATGCAGGTGATGGAGCTCTGGAGAAAAAATATCTGTCCTCGTGACATTATGACCAGGGAAGCCATTTTAAATGCCCTGACAGTGGACATGGCCCTTGGATGTTCTACAAACAGTATGCTTCACCTTCCGGCAATCGCCCATGAGGTTGGAATGGATTTTGAGATTGATTTTGCAAACGGAATCAGCGAGAAGACACCAAACCTCTGTCATCTGGCACCGGCAGGACCGACATATATTGAGGACCTTAACGAGGCGGGCGGCGTTTACGCAGTCATGAATGAGCTGGACAAAAAAGGGCTTCTCTATACAGACTGCATGACGGTGACCGGAAAAACAGTGAAAGAAAATATCGCAGGATGTATCAATAAAAATCCGGAAGTCATAAGACCGGTAGATCACCCATATAGTGAGACGGGAGGCCTTGCCGTTCTGAAAGGGAATCTTGCTCCGGACGGAAGCGTGGTAAAACGTTCGGCGGTAGTAGAAGAAATGATGGTTCATGAGGGACCTGCCAGAGTCTTTGACTGCGAAGATGATGCAATCAAGGCAATCAAAGGCGGAGAGATTCATCCGGGTGATGTAGTGGTTATCCGCTATGTCGGACCAAAAGGCGGACCGGGAATGCCGGAGATGCTCAATCCGACATCCGCAATCGCGGGAATGGGACTTGGATCCAGCGTTGCCCTGATTACAGACGGACGATTCTCAGGGGCATCCAGAGGTGCATCCATCGGACACGTATCACCGGAGGCGGCAGTAGGCGGACCGATTGCACTTGTAGAAGAGGGAGATATCATTAAGATTGACATTCCGGGGCTGAAACTGGAACTGGATGTTCCGGAAGAGGAGCTGGAAAAAAGACGCAAGGCATGGCAGCCGAAAGAGCCGGAGGTCAAGACCGGTTATCTGGCACGGTATGCAGCCATGGTAACAAGCGGAAACAGAGGAGCGATCCTGGAGATACCGAAAAACTAGACGAAAGGAAGAAGAGCAATGAAGCTTACAGGAGCAGAAATTGTAATAGAATGTTTAAAAGAGCAGGGTGTGGATACCGTATTCGGATATCCGGGCGGTGCGATTCTGAATGTATATGATGCGCTGTATAAGCACCAGAACGAGATCCGTCACATCCTGACTTCTCATGAGCAGGGGGCGGCGCATGCGGCGGACGGTTATGCCAGGGCAACGGGAAAAGTCGGTGTATGTCTGGCCACAAGCGGACCGGGGGCGACAAATCTTGTAACAGGTATTGCGACTGCCTATATGGATTCTATTCCTGTTGTGGCAATCACCTGCAACGTTGGCGTATCCCTTCTTGGAAAGGACAGTTTCCAGGAAATCGATATTGCGGGAGTCACCATGCCGATTACGAAACATAATTATATTGTAAAAGATGTCAATAAACTGGCTGATACGATCCGGAAAGCGTTCCGGATTGCACGTAAGGGCCGTCCGGGTCCCGTACTGATTGACATTCCAAAGGATGTAACGTCCAATCTTGCCGAATATGAGCCGAAAAAAATTACACCTCAAAAGAGAAACGAAGAGGTCAATGAAGAAGATCTTCAGACAGCAGTAGAGATGATCCAGAACTCGAAAAAGCCATATATTTTCGTGGGTGGAGGCGCAGTGCTCTCCGATGCGGACGAAGAACTGTTTGAGTTTGTCAAAAAGGTGGATGCGCCGGTTGCGGACACTCTGATGGGAAAAGGTGCGTTTCCTGGAACAGATCCATATTACACAGGAATGCTTGGCATGCATGGAACAAAAACATCGAATCACGGAGTCAGTGAGTGCGACCTTCTTGTTGTAGTGGGGGCACGATTCAGTGACCGTGTCACGGGAAATGCGGAGAAATTTGCGTCAAAGGCGAAAATTCTGCAGATTGACATCGATCCGGCAGAAATGAATAAGAATGTAGTTATCACACATGGAATTACCGGGGATGTCAAGGTGGTACTTTCAAAGCTGAATCAGATGCTGGAGCAGCAGAATCACAGTGAATGGATTCAGACGATCGAAGCATACAAGGCAAAATATCCGATGACCTATCATCCGGACGTGTTAAGCGGACCGTTTGTCGTAGAGGAAATTTACCGGCAGACGAAAGGAGATGCTGTTATTGTAACAGAGGTCGGACAGAATCAGATGTGGGCCGCACAGTATTATAAATATCCAAAGCCGAGAACACTTCTGACATCCGGCGGTCTCGGAACGATGGGATACGGACTTGGGGCGTCCATCGGTGCAAAATGTGCGAGACCGGACAAATGTGTGGTCAACATCGCGGGAGATGGCTGCTTCCGGATGAATATGAATGAGATTGCAACAGCAGCACGCTATCAGATTCCGATTATCGAAGTGATTCTGAATAATCATGTACTCGGAATGGTCAGACAGTGGCAGGATCTGTTCTATGGGAAACGGTATTCCGCTACAATACTCAATGACAATGTGGACTTTGTCAAACTTGCCGAGGCGATGGGAGCGAAAGCATACCGCGCCACAACAAGGGAAGAATTTGTCCGGATCTTTGAGGAGGCAAGAAACGCAGACGGACCGGTTCTGATTGACTGTCAGATAGACTGCGATGAGAAGGTATGGCCGATGGTTGCTCCGGGAGAAGCGATCGATCAGGTATTTGATGAGGGAGATCTGAAAGAAAAAGCAAAACAGAATTAAAAATCGACCTGCCGGGCGAAGGGGAATGTTTGGCCGGGAAACAGGGAGGAATCGTATGAGCAGAGTATATAATTTTTCGGCGGGACCGGCTGTTCTGCCGGAGGAAGTATTACAGGAAGCCGCAAAGGAGATGCTGGATTACAGGGGGACCGGAATGTCCGTTATGGAGATGAGCCACCGGTCTGCGGCGTTTGAAACGATCATACAGGATGCCGAGAAGGACATCCGGACACTTTTAAACATACCGGAAGACTATGAGGTACTGTTTCTGCAGGGAGGGGCATCGCTGCAGTTTGCAATGATTCCGATGAATCTCATGAAACACAAAAAGGCAGACTATATTCTGACCGGGCAGTGGGCAAAGAAAGCCTGGAAGGAAGCGCAGAAGTACGGAGAGGCAAAAGCAGCAGCCTCCTCTGAGGAGCAGAATTTTTCCTGCATCCCGGATCTGAGTGAGCTGTCTGCTTCCGGGGATGCGGATTATGTGTACATCTGTGAGAACAATACGATCTACGGAACGAAGTTTCATACCCTTCCGGATACGAAGGGCATCCCTCTTGTAGCGGATGTTTCCTCCTGCTTTCTGTCTGAGCCTGTGGACATTACAAAGTACGGCATCATGTACGGCGGTGTGCAGAAGAATATCGGACCGGCGGGTGTGACGATTGTGATTATACGGAAGGATCTGATCCGGGAAGAGGTGCTTCCGGGAACTCCGACCATGATGCAGTACCATGTCCACGCCAAGGCAGGTTCTCTTTACAATACGCCGCCTGCATACGGAATTTATATCTGCGGGAAAGTGTTCCGGTGGCTTCTGGATCAGGGAGGACTTCCGGGAATTCAGAAGAAGAACCAGAAAAAGGCGGCACTTTTGTACGAATATCTGGATGACAGCCGCCTGTTTTCCGGCACAGCAGCGAAGAAAGACCGTTCTTTGATGAATGTTCCATTTGTGACAGGCGACAAAGATCTGGATGCCAGATTTACGGCAGCGGCTGCAGAACATGGTCTGGTCAATCTGAAAGGACACCGGAGCGTTGGAGGCATGCGGGCCAGCCTCTATAATGCCATGCCATATGAAGGCGTGGAGGCACTTGTATCATTTATGGAAAAATTTGAAAAGGAGAATCGGTAATGTATCAGTATCAATGTTTGAACGCCATTTCGGAAGCAGGGCTTTCCCTCTTTTCGGAAGACTACCAGAGAACAGAAGAGATGGCCGGGGCAGACGCGGTTCTCCTGAGAAGCGCATCTCTGCACGAAACGGTATTTCCGGAGAAGCTAAAGGCAATCGCAAGGGCGGGAGCCGGAGTGAATAATATTCCGCTGGAAGACTGCGCGGAAAAAGGAATTGTTGTATTTAATACGCCTGGAGCAAATGCAAACGGCGTAAAAGAACTGGTGATTGCGGGGATGCTTCTGGCGTCCCGCGATATCATCGGAGGCATCGAGTGGGTGAAGGCCCATGCCGGAGAAGAGAATATCGCAAAGACAGCGGAGAAGCAGAAAAAGATGTTTGCCGGACAGGAGATTGAAGGCAAGAAACTTGGAGTGATCGGTCTTGGAGCCATTGGCGTGCTGGTGGCGAATGCGGCGCTTCATCTTGGTATGGAAGTATATGGATACGATCCGTATATGTCGGTGGATTCCGCATGGAATCTGTCGCGCCACATTCATCATGTGAAAAATCTGGAGACGATTTATCAGGAATGTGATTATATTACGCTTCATGTCCCGGCACTGGATGACACGAAAGGAATGATTGACCGGGAGGCTGCAGGGCAGATGAAAGACGGTGTAATTCTCCTGAACTTTGCAAGAGACCTTCTTGTTAAGGAAGAAGATCTGATCGAGGCACTGGAAACCGGGCACATACGGAAATATGTCACAGACTTTCCGACAGCGGGGCTGGCAGGAAGAGATCATGTCATCGTTATTCCCCATCTGGGTGCTTCCACGGAAGAGTCTGAGGACAACTGCGCCAGAATGGCTGTCCGGGAGATCCGGGAGTATCTGGAAAACGGAAATATCATGAATTCCGTAAACTTTCCGAACTGCGATATGGGAAAGAAAGGGAAAAATCCAAGAATTACCGTACTTCATCACAATGTGCCGAACATGATCGGCCAGTTTACGGCTCTTCTTGCAAAGAGAGGAATCAACATCGCGGATTTGACGAACAAAAGTCGCGGACGCTTTGCTTATACGATGATCGATATTGAAGATACGGATTCTTCCGGAATTGCGGAAGAACTTTCCAAAATCGAGAATGTCCTGAAAGTGCGTATCATTCTGTAAAAGAAAGAAAATATAAGGGAAATTTCATTCTTATTTAAGAACTCTTTCATTGTATCCGGGAAAGAAGTGCGCTATAATCGTAACGGATAACATAGGAATCGAGGTCAGATACGAATGAAGAGAAACATTCTTTCTGTTGGAAAAAAGACGAAAAAAAATCTGTTTCATACAAAAAGAATACGAAATAAATGGAACGTACCGGCCGCTTTTGCAGCCGGTGTCGTTTTTTGTCTGCTGATTTTCCTTTTGGTGAAAGTTATGCCGCAGTTCAACCGGAACGAAGAAACGCTGATTGTACTGACTGCACGGTCTGAAACAATTTACCAGGGAGAAAATCTGCCGGAATTATCAGCCGGAGCAGAGTTCGCAGACGGAACGGGAACGAAAGAAAAGGAAGCATGGCTGAGCAAAGAGGCGGGATACCGTGTTCAGGATCTGCTGGATGATCTGAACGAAGGCGGTGATTACGAGGTAGAATGCGATGCGGACGGCAGTGAGGCTGGAGAATTTCCGATCCGGATCAGACTTTCCGGAGAACTGGAAAGTTCCCTTGAGAGTGAATGGAAAGGAAAAGTCCGGATCGAGGTGAAGGACGGTACTCTGACGGTGAAGAAGGATTCTTCGGAGGCAGGAAAATAAGTATTGACAAACCTGCATATGTGAAGTAATATGGAAACAACTTCATAGATCTGCTTTGAAAATACGAAGAAAAGAAGTAGTAAGTATCATGGAATGTTACAGAGAGTCCCGCGTGGTGGAATGGGATACAGAAAGTGTTACTGAATTCCTCTTGGAGTAGAGTGCTGAATGTACAGACTAGTAGGCATTTCCGGCAGCAGCCGTTATCTGCAAGGGTATATCTGGAGACAGCGTACCTGATGAGGCAGTCATCGTGAGATGGCTGTAAAGTGAGGTGGAACCACGATGACAGTATCGTCCTCTGAGTAAATCAGAGGACTTTTTTTATTCTATAGAAAAGATCTTTGGACTCCCTATAGAATCAGGACACTTCCTTTGCAAGGTGATTTTCAAAGTCAGGAAAAGTGTGAGAAAGCAGGAGGAGAAGCATATGATTATTGTACTGAAACCAAGAACAACAGAAGAAAATTTGAACCGGGTAATAAAAATGGTAGAGGCAAAAGGTCTGGAGGCTCATGTCGTCCGGGGAGAAGAGATGACGATTATCGGATGTATCGGTGATACCGTCAGAATTGATCCGCGCCTGTTTGAGGTGGATAAAAGTGTAGATAAAGTCATGCACGTGCAGGAGCCTTATAAACTTGCAAACCGTGCATTCCACCCGGAGGACACCATTGTGGATGTATCCGGTGTCCAGGTGGGAGGCGGAAACATGGCGATGATTGCCGGCCCGTGCTCAGTGGAGAGTGAGGAACAGGTAATTGAAGTGGCAGAGGCAGTCAAGGCCGCCGGAGCCAATTTGTTAAGAGGCGGGGCATTCAAGCCGCGTACAAGCCCGTATTCCTTCCAGGGACTTGGACTGGAAGGACTGGAGATGCTCTGTAAGGCGAAGGAAGTAACGGGCCTTCCGATTGTGACAGAGCTGATGTCCGCAGAATACCTTGATATTTTCGATGAGAAGGTGGATCTGATTCAGATCGGGGCGAGAAACATGCAGAATTTTGACCTACTGAAACAGCTCGGGAAGACCAGACGTCCGATCCTTTTGAAACGCGGATTAAATGCTACCTATGAGGAATGGATTATGTCTGCGGAATATATTATGGCGTCCGGAAATGAAAATGTCATTCTCTGTGAACGGGGCGTCCGGACTTTTGAGACTTATACAAGAAACACACTGGATCTTCAGGCGATTCCGGTACTGAAGAAGATGACCCATCTCCCGGTTGTTGTGGATCCGAGCCATGCCGGGGGCAAATGGTGGCTGGTAGATACGATGGCAAAGGCGGCGGTAGCAGCAGGCACAGACGGGCTGATGATTGAAGTACATAATAATCCGGACTGCGCGCTGTGCGACGGAGGTCAGTCCTTAAAGCCGGAGAAGTATGCGGAACTTTTAAAACAGCTTCGAAAGATTGCACCGATTGTAGAAAAAACTTGGTAGAAGAAGGCAGGCGGAAGAAATGGAATTGAATGTTAATCTGGGAAAAGACAGTTACCGTATTTTGATTGAAAGAGGACTATTAAAAAGAGCGGCCAAAGAAATCCGGGAGATTTATCAGGGGAAGAAAATCGCGGTGATCTCTGACGACAGTGTTTACGCATTTTACGGAGAGAGCCTTCTGGAACAGCTGAAAGAATACTGGGAGTGCAGTGCAGTCATTCTTCCACATGGGGAGGCGTCCAAAAGTATTGATGTCCTTCCGGGAGTGTATGCACAACTGTTAGAGGCGGGAATTTCCAGAAGCGACCTGATCGTTGCCCTCGGAGGAGGTGTTGTCGGAGACCTGGCCGGATTTGCGGCGGCAACGTATCTGAGGGGAATTCCATTCGTACAGATTCCGACTTCCCTGCTGGCTCAGGTGGATTCCTCTGTCGGAGGAAAAGTAGCAGTTGACCTGAAAGAAGGCAAAAATCTTGTAGGGGCATTCTATCAGCCAAAGAAAGTCCTGATTGATCCGGATGTGCTGAAAACACTTCCGGAGCGTTACATCCATGACGGAATGGGAGAAGTCATCAAGTATGGCTGCATCAAGGATGCAGAGCTTTTTGCGCTGCTCAGGCGGGCCGGAAGTTTTGACGGACTTGCGGATTATCTGACGGAAGTAATTACAAGATGTGTGGATATCAAACGTCAGGTGGTGGAGGAAGACCAGTTTGATACCGGAGAGAGGATGCTGCTTAATTTCGGTCATACGTTGGCACATGCAGTGGAGCAGAGGTTCGCATATGAAAGAGAAAGTCATGGGGAAGCGGTTGCGATCGGCATGTATCAGATCACACGGATCTCGGAAGAACTGGGACTGACCCGGGAAGGAACGGCCGGGGAGATCCGAAAGATTCTGGAAAGCTACGGACTTCCGGTTTCCTGCGGCGTGCGCCTCTCAGAACTGAAAGAAGCCGTGAAGCGGGATAAGAAAAACTTTAAAAACAGTCTGAGGCTTATCCTTCTGAAAGAAATCGGAGAGAGCATCATTTATCCGTCGGATTTGTCATTTTTTGAAGATGAACGTATGGTATAAAAATACAGCAGGGAAGAAGTCTCTTTCCTGCTGTGTTTTTAAGAATTTTGTCTTTCGGTTCCGGAACCCTAAGCATTCCGGCCTGCGATCAGTGCATGAATCTTGTCTGTCGGATTCAGCACAGAACTGATGGCGATATCATGATTCATGGAATCGATGATGATTGCCAGGAATTTGCTCATGTCTGCTTCGATGAAGTATGGACGTTCATAGATCTCCGGCGGCAGATAGGTCAGATTCGTTGTAATCAGACGATCTATATAGCCTGTCCGGTAATAGTCGTCAAATTTCTCAAGCCCGTCGGTAAAGAGTCCGAATGTAGTGCAGACAAATACCCGGGATGCGCCCCGGTCTTTGATCTGTCTTGCAACATCCAGCATACTTTCTCCGGAAGAGATCATGTCATCTACGATGATGGCGGTCTTTCCCTTTACATCATCACCGAGAAATTCGTGGGCAACGATCGGATTTTTTCCATTTACGATTGTGGAGTAATCTCTTCTTTTATAGAACATTCCCATATCCACGCCAAGAACATTGGAAAAATACACTGCACGATGCATCGCACCCTCGTCCGGGCTGATGATCATGAGATGATCCTTGTCAATCTTCAGGTCAGGCTCCGCTTTCAGAAGCGCTTTGATAAACTGATAAGGCGGATTGAAGTTGTCAAAGCCTTTCAGAGGAATCGCGTTCTGCACACGCGGGTCATGGGCATCAAAAGTGATGATGTTGGATACTCCCATGTCAACCAGTTCCTCCAGTGCCTGGGCACAGTCCAGAGATTCGCGTTTGGTACGTTTGTGCTGGCGGCTTTCGTAAAGAAACGGCATGATGACATTTAATCTGTGAGCTTTGCCGTTTGCTGCGGATATGATACGTTTCAGATCCTGATAATGATCGTCCGGCGACATGTGGTTCAGATGACCGTTCACTGTATAGGTCAGACTGTAGTTGCAGACATCGACCATGACAAAAAGATCTTTTCCGCGGACCGATTCGCCCAGAACGCCTTTTGCCTCACCAGAACCGAAACGCGGGCAGCTGTGCTCTATGAGATAATTTTCGCATTTATAGGATGCGAAAAGTGCGGAATCTACATATTTTTTAAGGGATTCCTTGCGAAATCCGACAATATGGTCGTTGACATTCTTCCCAAGAGTTTCGCAGCTCTTGAGCGCGGCGATTTTAAGCGGAGCTGTCGGAAGCACCTGCTCTAACATTTTTATATTTGTCATAAACCCTCCTATGTAAGAAAACATGGAATTAAGACGCGGCATCAGCCGTAATCTCAATCCATTTATAACATTTTTTTATAGGTATGGCAAGAAAGGAATAGAAAAAATTGCATTTTGGGAAGGAATTTAGTATTATGAAAAAGGCAGAAAATGAAGAGGAAAAGGAGACGAGATATGGAAAAACAGCGGAAAAGACATGAACATCTGGTTTCGGCTGTAGAAGAGGGAAGTATTGCATGGGAGATGGGCATCGAACCGGGGGACAGGCTTCTTTTGATAAACGGTCAGGAAATCGAGGATGTTTTTGATTACCATTACTATGTCAATGATGAGAATCTTCTCGTTCTGATTGAGAAGCCGGACGGCGAGCAGTGGGAACTTGAGATAGAAAAAGAATATGAGGAGGATCTGGGTCTGACCTTTGAGCAGGGTCTGATGGATGAGTACCGGTCCTGCAGAAACAAGTGCGTTTTCTGTTTTATTGATCAGATGCCAAAGGGGATGCGTGAAACACTGTATTTCAAAGATGACGATTCAAGACTGTCTTTTCTGCAGGGAAATTATGTGACGCTGACAAATATGAGCGACCATGATATTGACCGGATCACCCGTTATCATCTGGAGCCGATCAATATTTCCTTCCATACGACAAATCCTGAACTTCGATGTAAAATGCTTCATAACCGGTTTGCGGGAGAAGCATTGAAGAAGGTGGACCGCCTTTATGAGGCGGGAATTACGATGAATGGACAGATTGTACTCTGTAAGGGATTAAATGACGGTCAGGAACTGGAGCGGACGATACAGGATCTGACAGCATATCTTCCGAAGCTGCAGAGTGTATCGGTCGTGCCGGTAGGGCTGAGCAAGTACCGCGACGGACTTTACCCGCTGGAGCCGTTTACGAGAGAAGATGCAAGAAAAGTGCTGGATACGATCCACCGGTGGCAGGAAAAAGTATATCAGGAATACGGATATCATTTCATCCATGCCGGAGATGAATGGTACATCCTGGCAGGATACGAAATGCCGGAGGAGAGCAGGTACGACGGATATCTGCAGCTGGAAAACGGGGTCGGCATGATCCGGCTTCTTCAGAATGAATTTGAAGAAGGCTTTCAGAAAATCCGTCCGACAGACCGGAAGATGTCCCTGTCGATTGCAACCGGAGCGCTTGCCTATGATTATCTGAATGAGTTCATCAGGCGGATGAAAGAAAAATGTCCGAATCTGGATGTTCATCTATATAAGATCCGCAATGAGTTTTTTGGAGAAAGCATTACCGTGTCCGGCCTGATTACCGGACAGGATCTGATCAAACAGCTGAAAGGGCAGGAACTTGGGGACAGGCTTCTGCTTCCGTGCAATATGCTAAGAAGCGGAGAGGATGTTTTCCTGGACGATGTGACAGTTTCGGAGTTAGAAGAAACTTTACAAGTGAAGATAGATATTGTAAAATCAAGCGGACAGGATTTTATCGATGCAGTTTTAAAGGAGAGGTACGATGAGTAAACCAGTAGTTGCGATCGTAGGACGCCCGAATGTCGGGAAGTCTACGTTATTTAATGTTCTGGCCGGGGAGATGATCTCGATTGTCAAAGACACACCGGGAGTGACAAGAGACCGTATTTATGCGGATGTATCCTGGCTGGACAGAGACTTTACATTGATTGATACAGGAGGAATCGAGCCGGACAGCTCGGATATTATCCTTTCACAGATGCGGGAGCAGGCGCAGATTGCGATAGATACGGCAGATGTGATTATTTTTATTACAGATGTGAGACAGGGGCTTGTAGATGCAGACTCCAAGGTTGCAGATATGCTGCGCCGCGCGAAAAAGCCTGTGATTCTTGCAGTGAACAAGGTAGATAATTTTGACAAATTTATGCCGGACGTCTACGAATTTTATAATCTTGGAATCGGAGACCCGAATCCGGTATCTGCATCCTCCAGGCTTGGAATCGGAGACCTTCTGGACGCAGTTGTCGCGTATTTCCCGGAAAAAGACAAAGAAGAGGAGGAGGACGAAAGACCGCGGGTTGCCATTGTCGGAAAACCAAATGTCGGAAAATCCTCCATCATCAATAAACTTCTCGGGGAGAACCGTGTCATTGTATCGGATATTGCAGGGACAACACGGGATGCTATTGATACGGAGATTGTTCATAACGGAAAAGAGTATGTATTCATTGATACAGCAGGTCTTCGCAGAAAGAGCAAGATCAAGGAAGAGCTGGAACGGTACAGTATTATCCGGACCGTAACCGCGGTAGAAAGAGCAGATGTTGTTTTGATGGTGATTGACGCAGTGGAAGGTGTAACCGAGCAGGATGCCAAAATCGCCGGAATCGCGCATGAGCGCGGCAAGGGAATCATTATTGTAGTCAATAAATGGGACGCGATCGAGAAAAACGACCGGACCATGCGTGAATATGAAGGAAAGATCAGGAATGTACTGTCCTATATGCCGTATGCGGAGATCATGTATATTTCGGCAAAGACAGGGCAGAGGATTCAGAAGCTCTTTGATATGATTGATATGGTGATTGAAAATCAGTCCCTGCGGATTGCGACAGGCGTGCTGAATGAGATCATGACAGAGGCAGTTGCCATGCAGCAGCCGCCTTCTGATAAAGGAAAACGCCTGAAACTTTACTATATTACACAGGTATCTGTCAAACCGCCTACTTTTGTGATTTTTGTCAACGATAAGGAACTGATGCATTTTTCTTATACAAGATATCTGGAGAACAAGATCAGGGAGGCATTCGGTTTCCGGGGAACTTCACTGAAATTCTTTATCAGAGAAAGAAAGGAAAAGGAGAAGTAAGGTCATGGAACGGATCGTGTGTATTTTGATCGGGTATGTTTTCGGGCTTTTCCAGACAGGATATATTTACGGGAGACTGCAGCATGTGGATATCCGGAAAATGGGGAGCGGAAATGCCGGTTCTACAAATGCGCTGAGAACACTCGGGGTCAAAGCGGGAGCGTGTACGTTTTTGGGGGATTCCTTTAAGTGTATTTTTGCCGTTCTGGCAGTACGGCTGATTTTTGGAGAAACACATGGAGACATTCTTCCACTTCTTTCTATTTATGCCGGAATGGGAGCAGTGCTTGGACATAATTTCCCGTTCTATCTGAAATTCAAAGGAGGAAAAGGAATTGCGGCCATGGCAGGACTTCTGGCCGCCCTTACGAATGTCTGGATCTGCTTGATTGCGATCGTGGTATTTGTTACAATAGTAGCAGTAACAAAATATGTTTCCGTTGGTTCGATTGCGGTCGTTCTGATTTTCTTTGCAGGTGTCGTATTCCGCGGACAGACAGGAAGCTACGGGATGGCTGCGCCATATCTCCATGAGATGTATGTGGTGGCAGCATTTCTTGCAGTTCTTGCAATCTGGAAGCACAGAGCGAATATTCAGAGACTGTTAAGCGGCACAGAAAATAAAATCAGCATCGGAAAGAAAAAATAGGAGGCACAGTATGGCAAAAGTTGGAATTATGGGAGCCGGCAGCTGGGGAACGGCGATTTCATGGCTTCTGACAAACAATGGACATGAGGTGACTGTCTGGTCTATCGACGCGAAAGAGGTGGAGATGCTTGACAGAGAGCGGGAACATAAGTCAAAACTTCCGGGGGTGAAGCTTCAGGACGGTATCCGTTTCACAAATGAGATCCGGGAAGGCATTGAAGGAAAGGACTTTGTAGTGCTTGCCGTTCCGTCACCATTTACGAGATCGACGGCTCAGAGGATGTGTCCTTATGTGAAAGAGGGACAGATCCTTGTCAATGTGGCAAAGGGGATCGAGGAAAAGACGTTGATGACATTGAGCGAGCAGATTGAGGAAGAAGTGCCTCAGGCGGATGTGGCGGTTCTTTCGGGACCAAGCCATGCGGAAGAAGTGGGAAAGGGTCTGCCTACCACATGTGTAGTCGGTGCAAAAACAAGAGAGACGGCAGAGTACCTTCAGAAAGCATTTATGAGCGAAGTGTTCCGTGTGTATACAAGTCCGGATATCAAAGGCATCGAACTGGGAGGATCTTTGAAAAATGTCATTGCTCTTGCCGCCGGTATTGCGGATGGCCTTGGATACGGCGACAATACAAAAGCCGCTCTGATCACAAGGGGGATTGCTGAGATTGCACGTCTGGGAGTAAAGATGGGCGGAAAGATCGAAACCTTTACCGGGCTGACAGGAATCGGTGATCTGATTGTGACCTGTGCAAGTGTCCACAGCCGGAACCGGAAGGCAGGATATCTGATAGGACAGGGAAGGACGATGCAGGAAGCCATGGATGAGGTCAAAATGGTAGTTGAAGGCGTCTACTCTGCAAAAGCGGCAAAGCAGCTTGCCGGGCAGTACCAGATTTCCATGCCGATTGTAGAACAGGTCAATCAGGTGCTCTTTGAAGGAAAGAGTCCGGCCGAGGCGGTCAAAGAGCTGATGCTTCGTGACCGGAAAGAAGAACACAGTGCCCTTCCTTGGGGAGAAGAAGATACAGATACAAAATAAAACAGGTCTAAATACCTCCTTGCAGGCATACATTGGTATCAGCATTGCAAGGGGGTATTTTCATGGAGAATTTTCAGCTTTATCATGATATGCAGGTCAGAACAAACGGGGAAATCTATTTCGGGGTTGTAGGTCCGGTAAGGACCGGAAAGTCCACGTTTATCAAACGGTTTATGGATCTTCTGGTTCTCCCGCATATGAATGATGAAAATCAGCGGGCGAGGACAATGGATGAACTGCCACAGTCCTCTTCCGGAAAAACCATTATGACAACAGAACCTAAATTTATTCCAAAAGAGGCGGCGGAGATTACACTTTCAGATGATGTCCGGGTCCGGGTCCGGCTGATCGACTGTGTCGGATATATGACAGAAGGGGCAAAAGGGCATATCGAAGACGGGGAGGAACGCAAAGTTAAAACACCGTGGTTTGACTATGAGATTCCGTTTACAAAAGCAGCCGGAATCGGAACAAGGAAGGTGATTCATGATCATGCCACTATCGGAATTGTAGTGACAACGGATGGAACGATCGGAGAGATCCCAAGAGAAGCGTACCGGGACCCGGAAGGAAAGACCATCCGGGAACTGAAAGATATCGGGAAACCCTTTCTCGTTCTGGTAAATTCAGCAAGGCCTTACGGGAAGGAAGCGTCAGAGACCGTAAAAGAGATCCAGGAGTCCTATCAGGTGGCGGCGATGCCGGTCAATTGTGAGCAGCTGAAAGAGGAGGATATCCATCGGATGATGGAGGAGATCCTGTTTGAATTCCCGGTTTCCGAGATGGAATTTTATATACCAAAATGGGTGGAAATGCTGCCGCGAAGCCATAGAATCAAGGAAGAAATGGTATCCTATATCAGAGACTTGATGGAGGAAAAGACGGAAATCCGGGATTTTATCGGAGGAATCGAACAGCCGGATGATACATATATCGAAAGTGTCCGTGTGGATCATATTGCGATGGATACCGGATGTATCCGGATGGAAATCCGTGTTTACGAGAAATACTATTATGAAATGCTCAGTGAGATGACAAACATGAAGATACAGAATGAGTACGAACTCCTTAGGGCCATGAAGGAAATGTCCGCCCTTCAGGAGGAGTATGCCAATGTCAAAGATGCTATGGACAGTGTCAGGGCAAAGGGGTATGGAGTGGTGAGTCCGAAGAAAGAGGAGATTTCCCTTACAGATCCGGAGATCATCAAGCAGGGCAGCAAGTACGGGGTGAAGATCCATTCGGAGGCACCGTCGATTCACATGATACGGGCCAATATTGAAACGGAGATCGCGCCGATTGTGGGCAACGAGCAGCAGGCTCAGGATATCCTGCGGTACATCAAAGATGCGAAAGAGCAGGAAGGAGGAGTCTGGGAAACCAACATTTTTGGAAAAACAATCGAGGAACTTGTGATGGACGGAATGCGGCATAAGATTACGATGATCAATGACGAATGTCAGGGAAAACTTCAGGATACGATGCAGAAAATTGTAAACGACAGCAATGGAGGGATTGTCTGTATCATTATCTAAACCGGATAAATGGGCCTGTACGCAAAAAGTTGAAAAACTTGATGAACGTACAGGCCTCTTTGTGGTATACTTGATCTGTTAGAGAAAGAAGGAGAGCGGATATGATAATGATTACGGGCGGAAGCTTTCAGGGAAAGACAGAGTATGCCAGAGCACAGTACCCGGACCGGGAGATCATCGTACATTTTGAAGAACAGATTTTACAGTGCATCCGGGAGAACAGGGATCCAGCAGCGTACACCGGGCAGTTTATTGAGAGTCATCCGGATGCAGTTGTTCTGATGGATGAAATCGGAAACGGTATTGTTCCGACGGACCGGGAGGAGCGGGCATGGAGAGAGGCTGCAGGACGTGCCGGATGCCGGCTGGCAAAAGAGGCCGGGGAGGTCTACCGCGTCATGGCAGGGATCGGGATCAGGATCAAATGAGCAGGGAAAAATATCCGCGGTTTCCGCTCTTTTTGAGTCTGTGCGGCAGAGAGATCCTGATTGTCGGCGCCGGGAATATCGCGGTCCGGAGAGCCGGCATCCTTCTTCCTTTTGGCTGCAGCATCCGGATGTGCGCTCCGGAAAGAGAGGATGAGCTGAAAGAGCCTCTCAGAGGATGGATTCTGGACGGAAAGGTCCGGTACGAGAGCAGGCGGTTTGAAAAGGATGTGCTGACCGGTCGGGAGTTTCTTGTGTTTGCGGCGACGGATGAAAACGAAACAAACGCAGAGATTGTTCAGATATGCAGGGGAAAAGGGATTCTGGTGAATAACGCATCGGACGCTTCCGTGTGTGATTTCTTCTTCCCGTCTGTACTGCGGGATGAGGAGATTGTAATCGGAATTGCAGGGGACGGAAGCGACCACAGAAAGGTAAAACAGATACGAAAAAAGATACAGGACATGCTGAAAGGAGAGAAAAGACCCAAATGAAAGTCACTTATCTGTATCACAGTGGATTTACAGTAGAAGATGAACGTGCAATGTATGTTTTTGATTACTATAAGGGGAAGCTGCCTGAGACAGAGGCCGATAAACAGATGTATGTTTTTGTGAGCCACCGCCACAGCGACCACTTCAATCCGGTAATTTTTGAGTGGGAGAAAGAGCATCCGAAGATCCAGTACATTCTGTCGGATGACGTGGAGGCGGATCCTGCTCCCAACCGGATTTTTCTGCCTCCGGATAAAAAAATAAAGATCGGAACGCTGAAAATAGAGACGCTTCGTTCTACGGATGAAGGCGTTGCTTTTCTCGTTGCCTTCCGTGACAAGAGAATTTATCATGCAGGTGATCTGAACTGGTGGCACTGGGAAGGCGAGAGTATTGACTATAACCGCAGTATGCGTAAAAATTACCAGAAGGAAATCAAAAAGCTTGCACGAAAGAAGATCGATCTGGCGTTTGTCGTTCTGGATCCAAGACAGGGCGGAGCGGCATTTTCCGGCATTGATTATTTCATGAGAAATGTGAGGGCAGAGCATGTCTTCCCGATGCACATGTGGAAGGATTATGGGCTGACAGACCGTCTGCTGACTTCGGAAATTTCCTCGGGCTACCGGAACCGGATTCACCGCGTATGGGAGGAAGGACAGACTGTGGAGATCAAGGAACGGAAGGGAGAATAACAATGCTTGTAAAAATCTATACGGACGGTGCGGCAAGAGGAAATCCGGACGGACCGGGAGGATATGGAACGATTCTCTCCTATACCGATCCGAAAGGACAGACCCATATACGGGAGCTTTCCCAGGGGTATGAAAAGACAACTAACAACCGGATGGAGCTGATGGCAGTCATTGCCGGACTGGAAGCGCTGAACAGGCCCTGCGAAGTGGAAATCTATTCGGATTCCAAATATGTAGTGGATGCGTTTAACCAGCACTGGATTGACAACTGGATCCGGAAGGGCTGGAAGCGCGGGAAAAATGAGCCGGTCAAAAACATCGATCTCTGGAAAAGGCTTTTGGAGGCGGCAAAGCCGCACAAGATGACATTGATCTGGGTAAAAGGGCATGACGGCCACCCGCAGAATGAACGATGTGACGAACTTGCGACAACGGCAGCGGACGGTGAGGATCGGATCGTTGATGAAGGGCTTGCAAGTGAAGGCCAAGTGTGATATTGTATTACAGGTGCAGGTAAGATAAACAGTCGCGGCTGCGAATCCCGAAAGGGTGCAGACGAGGAAAGTCCGGGCTTCACAGGGCAGGATGCCGGATAACGTCCGGTGGAGGCGACTCCAAGGATAGTGCAACAGAAATAAACCGCCGCTTATGCGGTAAGGGTGGAAAGGCAGTGTAAGAGACTACCGCTTTTCTGGTAACAGAAGAGGCACATGTAAACCCCATCCGAAGAAAGACCGAATGAAAACGATACGGCGGCCCGTCGTGTTTTAGGTGGGTTGATGGACTCCTGCGGCGACGCAGGAGCTAGATAGATGACTGTTCAAGACATAACCCGGCTTATCGTCTTGCCTGCCGTTTATACAGAAAGCAAAAAAGGGTGCGGTGCTTAAACCGCACCCTTTTTATAAGCTTTCCGGCAGAATGATAGATTCCGTTTATGCCACAGCAGTTTTTATTGATAGCGCAGATAATCAGCTGCCATTTCAATCAGTTCTTTTGGGTAAAGAGTACCGTGAGAAAGAAATCCGGGAAAGAAGGCCCGGAGCTGCGCTTCGTTGGCGGCCGCTATCTGGCAGACAGTGCGGATCGCCCTTGCGATACTTGGGACAGAGACGTGATACATTTCGGCAATCGGCCGGTAGATTTCCTTTTGGATGTTACACAGACAATGCTCGTCTTCCAGTACAGGAAAGACGGCCTCCTTCAGATAGTAAAAGCCTTTGTATCTCCCTGAAATTCCGATGCTTTTCAGAAAGATACTTAATTTTTCTTCCACATTTGATGTTGTCATCTTTGTTTCCTCCTTGGTTGGCCGGAAGCTTACATAACCTTTATATAAAAAGGGAGGAAAAAAGAAAGTCAAGATATGCAACAAAACGTGGCATTTTAACACGCACACCTAAAATATGGATAAAAAGAACCGGGAGGGCATCAGCCCTCCCGGCAGTTTATTTTCTATGATACTTTTCCTCGCAGTATTTGCAGCGGTATTCTTCACGTTCCGGATCCGTCAGAATAAACACATGATCCAGCTCCTGCTCGATGGAAGTGATGCATCTCGGGTTTTTGCAGCGGATCACATTGGTGATTTTTTTCGGAAGCTTCAGAGACATTTTATCTACAATTTTTTCATTCTCAATGATGTTTACCGTAATATTGTGATCGATGAAACCAAGGATGTCCAGATCGATCATCTCCAGCGGACACTCAATCTTGATGATGTCCTTTTTCCCCATCTTGTTGCTTTTTGCGTTCTTGATAATCGCGACACAGCAGTCCAGCTTGTCGAGACGCAGATATTTGTAAATATCCATACTTTTTCCTGCCTGGATATGATCCAGTACAAAGCCTTCGGAGATTCTTCCGATATTCAATGTATTTTTAACCATAATTAGCTCCTTTCCAGATTTGCAGATCAGTCGACATGGATGTCGAGAAGAGTAAGAATCAGTGCCATTCGTACATAAACACCGTATTTGGCCTGCTTGAAATAAACGGCGCGTGGATCGTCATCCACTTCCACGGAGATCTCATTTACTCTCGGGAGCGGGTGGAGCACAAGCATATCCTTGCTGGCAAGTTCCATCTTTTTCTTGTCCAGAATGTAGAAGTCTTTCATACGGACATAGTCTTCCTCGTTGAAGAAACGTTCTTTCTGAACACGGGTCATGTAAAGGATGTCCAGATCCGGAAGTGCTTCTTCCATACGGACAACCTCTTTGTATGGAACATTGTTGCGTCTCAGTACATCGTGGCGGATGTAGGTTGGAAGACGCAGCTCCTCAGGGGAGATCAGTACAAAGTTCAGATTGTCATAACGGACAAGTGCCTGAATCAGAGAATGAACAGTACGCCCGAACTTCAGATCTCCGCAAAGACCGATTGTCAGGTTGTTAAGACGCCCTTTTAAAGAACGGATCGTCAGAAGGTCCGTCAGCGTCTGGGTCGGATGCTGGTGTCCCCCGTCACCGGCATTGATAATCGGAATAGAAGAATGGGCAGCGGCTACCATCGGAGCGCCTTCCTTTGGATGACGCATCGCAACGATGTCAGCATAGCATGCCACAGTCCGAATCGTGTCCGATACACTTTCCCCCTTTGCAGCGGAACTCGAATCGGCAGAAGAAAAGCCAAGAACACTTCCGCCCAGGTTTAACATGGCAGCTTCATGACTTAAACGGGTACGGGTACTTGGCTCATAAAACAATGTTGCTAATTTTTTTCCTGCACAGGCATGTGCATATTTCGCTGGATTATTTTCAATATCATTGGCAAGATCTAAAAGCTTGTCCAGTTCTTCCACGGAAAAGTCCAGCGGACTCATTAAGTGTCTCATATAACATCCTCCTCTTGCTACCTAGCTCTCCTAATAATATATAATAAATTGATCTTGTTTTCAACAGCCAATTCAAATATGAACGTAGATTTTTCAGAAGAAATGTATTATAATATGGAAGAGTTTGAGCGAAGGAGGAAGCAGATGGCATCGTTAGAGGAACTGCGCGGTGAGCTGGATTGTCTTGATGAGCAGATCATCGCTTTATTTGAAAAACGGATGGAAGTCTGTTCTTTAGTTGCAGACTATAAGATTGAAAATGGAAGAAAAGTCTATGACCGGGCAAGGGAGCAGGAGAAGCTGCTAAAAGCAGCATCCCGGGTGGAGCATGCGTACAACAAGAAAGGAGTACAGGAGCTGTTTACCCTTCTGATGTCGGTCAGCAGGAAACTTCAATATCAGAAACTTTCCGCCTGCGGGACAACGGGGAGACTTCCGTTTATAGAAGTAAAAGAGCTGGATGTAAAGAATTCACGGATTGTATTCCAGGGAGTGGAGGGAGCCTACAGTGAGGCGGCGCTGAAGCAGTATTTCGGAGATGAAGTCAACAGTTATCATGTACGTACCTGGAAAGATGCGATGGACGCCATCGAGGATGGAGCAGCGGATTTTGCCGTGCTCCCGATTGAGAATTCTTCAGCAGGCGCAGTGAATGAGGTATACGATCTGCTTGTAGAATATGAAAATTATATCGTGGGAGAGACCGTGCTTCCGGTCAGCCATGTACTTGCGGGACTGAAGGGGAGCAAAGAGGATGAGATCACAAGAGTCTATTCCCATCCGCAGGGGCTGATGCAGTGTGAGAAATATCTGTATGACCATCCTGCAATGGAGAAGATCAGCGTACCGAATACTGCGGTTGCGGCACGCAAGATTGTGGAGGAGCAGGATGTGCACCATGCGGCAATCTGCAGTGCCTACGCGGCTTCTTTATACGGACTGGAAATTCTGCGGGAGCAGGTCAACGACAACCGTCATAATTCCACCCGCTTTATTATTGTGACCAACCAGAAGATTTTTCTGGAGCATGCGGACAAGATCAGTATCTGTTTTGAACTTCCGCACGAGAGCGGCTCGCTTTATCAGATACTGTCCCACTTTATCTACAACGATCTCAATATGACAAAGATCGAATCACGGCCGATCGAGGACAGGCCTTGGGAATACCGCTTTTTCGTGGACTTTGAGGGGAATCTGGCAGACGGAGGCGTGAAAAACGCGATCCGGGGACTGCGTGAAGAGACGAAGAGCATGAAAATACTGGGGAACTACTAGAAAACAGAAAAGAAGGAAGAGAAGATGCATACAAACGAACTGATGATTTACAGAAATATGGAATATGGTCGGATTCTCCAGGATATGACTTTTCTGATGGAGCATGCGGGAAGTGATTATTATAATCCGGAGGATCTGAAAAATCTGTTCTTTGAATGTGTCAATAAGATCCTTGAGCTTTCGGAACAGCATGGTCTGGAGGGAAATCTGTGGCATACCTATCTGACATTTCTGCTCGTTAACGACGAAAATGCCTACAGCACAGCCTGCGAGATCCGGGGAGCGATTGAGGGAAGTGTCAATGACGTGGCGCTGCATGATTTCGCGATTATGAAGGAGCTGTTTGACTATGATGTAAAGGGGCTCGGTGAGAAACTAGGCACGAAAGCTCACAGGATTTTATTTGACTATCAGGGAACGAGGCAGGAAGGACATGTCTACAACCGTAGGGTAAGAGACCGGATCTGCACGTTGGCTGTCCACCTTGCAGGGACTTCTTCTCCGGAAGAATTTAAAACAGTCATGACCCAGTTTTACAAGGAGTTCGGGGTAGGGAAATTCGGGCTTCACAAGGCTTTTCGGGTCGAACATACTGAAGAGGGTGCCAGGATTGTTCCGATTACCAAGATTGCCCATGTCAGACTGGATGATCTGGTAGGATATGAGATCCCAAAGAAGAAGCTGATTGAAAATACAGAGGCTTTTGTACGGGGAAGAAAGGCGAATAACTGCCTGCTGTTTGGGGACGCGGGAACCGGAAAGTCCACTTCCATCAAGGCAATTCTGAATCAGTACTATGAAGAAGGACTGCGTATGATCGAAGTGTACAAGCACCAGTTCCAGGATCTCAATGATATCATTGCCCAGATCAAAAACAGGAATTACAAGTTTATCATTTACATGGATGATCTTTCTTTCGAAGAATTTGAGATTGAATATAAATATCTGAAAGCGGTGATTGAAGGCGGTCTGGAGCGTAAGCCGGATAACGTTCTGATCTATGCCACATCCAACAGAAGACATCTGGTACGGGAACAGTGGAGCGATAAAAATGACAGAAGAGATGATGATCTTCACACATCGGATACGGTACAGGAGAAGCTGTCCCTTGTGGCGAGATTTGGGGTATCGATCTTTTTTGTCGGTCCGGATAAAAAAGAGTTCCAGAATATCGTTCTCGAACTTGCAAAACGGAACGGCATTCAGATGGAGGAAAACGAACTTCTGCTGCAGGCAAATCAATGGGAGATGACCCACGGCGGCAGATCAGGAAGAACAGCACAGCAGTTTATTGACTACCTGCTGGGGAAAGCATAAAACATAAGAAAAGAGAGGATGAGACGATGAAAAAAGAGAATGTAAAGTATGGAGCGTATGTGCAGATTTTAAAGGAAGAGCTGGTACCGGCTATGGGATGTACGGAGCCGATCGCACTGGCCTATGCAGCGGCTAAGGCAAGAGAAGTTCTTGGAGTAAAACCGGACAAAGTGAAGATCGGCGCAAGCGGAAGTATTATTAAAAATGTAAAATCGGTAATTGTACCGAATACGGATCATCTTAAAGGAATACCGGCGGCAGCGGCAGCCGGAATCATTGCAGGAAAACCGGAAAAAGAACTGGAAGTCATCGCAGAAGTATCACAAGAACAGATTGAGGAGATGAAAGACTTCCTTAAGAACACGGATATTTCCGTAGAATACGTGGATAACGGCATCACTTTTGACATCATTGTAACAGAGACAAAAGGGGAATCCAGCGCGACAGTACGGATCGCGAACTATCATACAAACATCGTACTGATTGAAAAAGACGGACAGGTACTTTTTGAGGAAAAGGTAGAAGGCGAGAAAGAAGAGGGACTGACGGACCGTTCTCTTTTGAATATGAAAGATATTCTGGATTTTGCAGAAACCGTGGACATCGAAGATGTCAGAGAAGTGATCGGACGCCAGATCCGGTATAATACGGCGATTGCACAAGAGGGATTAAAAGGAAACTATGGTGCAAATATCGGAAGTGTTCTTCTCGAAATGGAAGGGGACAATATTCGTGTCCGGGCAAAAGCTATGGCAGCAGCAGGATCTGACGCGAGAATGAACGGATGTGAACTTCCGGTAATCATTAATTCAGGAAGCGGCAATCAGGGAATGACCTGCTCTCTTCCGGTGATTGAATATGCTAAAGAACTGAATTCCGGGGAGGAAAAGCTGTACCGGGCACTGACGTTGTCAAACCTTGTGGCAATCCATCAGAAGACCGGAATCGGAAGATTGTCCGCATACTGTGGGGCAGTCTGCGCAGGTGCGGCGGCAGGAGCCGGAATCGCTTATCTGCACGGAGGCGGATATGAAGAGATTGCACATACGGTAGTCAATGCGCTTGCGATCGTATCCGGAATTGTCTGCGACGGGGCAAAGGCATCCTGCGCAGCCAAGATCGCATCTTCAGTGGAGGCGGGAATTCTTGGATATAACATGTATAAATGCGGACAGCAGTTCTATGCAGGCGATGGTATCGTGACGAAAGGCGTTGATGAAACGATCAGAAATATCGGACGTCTTGGCAAAGAAGGCATGAGGGAGACTAATGTCGAGATCATTGATATCATGGTAGGAGAAGGATGTAAATAAACGAAAGTAGGTGAAAAGATGCCGGCTTTTTTCGATGACATCGAAGCATTTCGCGGGGATGGAAGCAGAAACGAAAAGGGAGAATCCCTGGAAGCGTTTCTGGAAAAGTATGATCCTTACAAATACAAAAATCCATGCTGTACGGTGGACATGGCAGTATTCGGGTATTCCGGAACAGAACCGGATCGGGCAGAGGACCTGAAAGTCCTCCTGATCCGGAGAAAGAATCATCCGAGTATCGGAGACTGGGCACTGCCTGGCGGGTTTATAGATCTTTATGAAGATCTGGAAGAATCCGCAAAACGAGAACTTTATGAAGAGACACATATTGAAGGAGTCGAGACAGAGCAGATCCGGGCCTTCGGAGATGTCAGAAGAGATCCGAGAGCGAGAGTGATCACTACTGCATTTATGGCTCTTGTCCGGCTGGAAGATGTGAAAGCACAGGCAGGCGATGATGCAAAGGATGCGGCCTGGTTTACAATTGATGTCAGCGAAAAAGAGACAGAAGAAGGGAGCTTCTATGCGATGGAGCTTTCTAATCCGGAACGGAAGCTTCTGTTGAAACCTTTGGTCTGTCTTCGGGAAACCGGAGAATTGATCCGAAAAGAAGAGACTGTCATCCGGGACCGCGGCCATGTGGCATCTGATCATGCGGCCATTCTGCTTCTTGCCTGGCTGAAACTGAAACGCAGGATGGAAAACGCAAGAGCAAAAAAGGAGACAAAAATCAAATGAAATGGAATAAATTCAGACTACAGACGACAACTCAGGCGGAGGATGTTGTCAGCAGTATTCTTACGGACCTCGGAATCGAGGGCGTGGAGATCGAGGATAAGGTTCCGCTTACACAGAAAGAAAAGGAGCAGATGTTTGTCGACATTCTGCCGGAGACCGCACTGGATGACGGCGTGGCGTATTTAAGTTTTTATCTGGAAGAGAGCGAGGACAAAGAAGCAGTTCTTGAGAAAGTCAGAAATGAACTGGACGAAATGAGAGAATTCATGGATCTGGGACCTTGCACGATCGAGGAATCCCAGACCGAGGATGTGGACTGGGTCAATAACTGGAAACAGTATTTCCATCAGTTTTACGTGGATGATATCCTGATTATTCCATCCTGGGAAGAGGTAAAGCCGGAAGATGAAAGAAAGATGATCATTCACATTGATCCGGGAACTGCATTTGGAACGGGTATGCATGAAACGACACAGTTGTGCATCCGCCAGATTAAGAAATATGTGACGGATACGACCCGGATTCTGGATGTAGGATGCGGAAGCGGGATTCTTGGCATGCTGGCACTGAAATTCGGTGCGGCCTATTCAGTGGGAACGGATCTGGATCCGTGCGCGATTGATGCCACTCACGAAAACATGAAAGAAAACGGGGTGTCAAAAGATCGCTATGAGGTCATGATCGGAAATATCATCGATGATAAAGAAATTCAGGACCGTGTCGGATATGAAAAATACGATATTGTTGCGGCAAATATTCTTGCGGATGTCCTTGTCGCCCTGACTCCGGTGATTGTAAACCAGCTGAAACCGGGCGGAATTTATATTACAAGCGGCATTATTGATGACAAGGAAGAAGTTGTAAAGCAGGCGGTAAGTGATGCGGGACTGGAACTTCTTGATGTAACCTGTCAGGGAGAATGGGTCTGCGTCACAGCGAGAAAACCGCTGGAAAAGGCGGGAGAGTAATCAGCATGCAGCATTTTTTTGTGACACCGGAACAGGTGGAGGAAGAAGAGATTACGATTACCGGAAGCGATGTGAACCATATCCGGAATGTGCTGCGCATGAAGAAGGGCGAACAGCTTGAAATCAGCGACGGCAATAATAAAAAATATTTGTGTGAGATCCGGGAAATGACTGCGGATACCGTTCAGGCCGGGATTCTGGAGGTTTATCAGACAGATACGGAGCCGGCCTGCCGGACTGTCCTGTTTCAGGGGCTGCCAAAAAGCGACAAGATGGACTGGATTGTGCAGAAGGCTGTGGAGCTTGGTGTATCCGAGATTGTTCCGATGGCTACCCGCAGGGCGGTTGTAAAGCTTGATGCGAAGAAAGCAAAAAAGAAGACAGACCGCTGGCAGGCAATCGCCGAGAGCGCCGCAAAACAGGCGGGACGCGGAGTGATACCTGAGGTTCACGATGTGATGAGCTTTTCGGATGCACTTGCTTTTGGCAGGGTACTGGATCATGTACTCATACCGTATGAACTTGCCGAAGGAATGGAAGAGACGAGAAAACAGTTTCAGTCACTGAAAAAGGGAGAATCTGTAGGGATCTTTATCGGGCCGGAAGGCGGATTTGAGGTGGAAGAAGTAGAAAAAGCCGTAGCGGAAGCCGGAGCGGCTCCGGTTACACTTGGAAAACGGATTCTGCGTACCGAGACGGCGGGACTATTTGTACTTTCTGTTCTCTCGTATCTGATGGAAGAATAAAACCGGTGTCAAGATCCGGAAGAAATCATATGGTAATAAAAAAGGCGGAAAGGTAAGATCTGATGGAAGTATATTTGGACAATTCGGCAACAACAAAAGCATTTGACGCGGTCGGCGATCTGGTCCGGAAGGTGATGTGTGAGGACTATGGAAACCCGTCATCCCTGCACCGGAAAGGGATGGAAGCAGAGCAGTATGTCCGCAGCGCGAGGGAGACTTTCGCGAAAATCCTGAAAGTCCAGGAAAAGGAGATTTTCTTCACTTCTGGAGGGACAGAAAGCGATAATCTTGCGCTGATCGGGACGGCACGGGCATACAAAAGACGCGGTAACCACCTGATTACAACGGCGATTGAACACCCGGCCATTTTAAATACGATGCGGTATCTGGAAGACGAGGAAGGATTCCGGGTCACCTACCTGCCGGTGGACCAGTACGGCAGAGTGAAGCTCTCCGCGCTCCGGGAAGCACTCTGCAAGGAGACGATTCTTGTTTCCATCATGTATGTAAACAATGAGGTCGGATCTGTTCAGCCGGTCAAGGAGGCGGCCGGCATTGTGAAGGCATACAACAGGGAGATTATTTTCCACTCGGATGCCGTACAGGGATTTGGAAAGTACAGAATTTTTCCAAAAAGAGAAGGAATCGACCTCCTGACAGTCAGCAGCCACAAGATTCACGGACCGAAAGGAATGGGAGCGCTTTATATCAGCGACAAGGTGAAAATCCGTCCGATTGTGTTCGGAGGGGAACAGCAGAAAAATATCCGGTCCGGAACGGAAAATGTGCCGGGAATCGCGGGATTTGCTCTGGCTGCAAAAATGGTTTATTCGGATCTGGAAGAAAAGACGGCGCGGATGCGGAAACTGAAAGAGCGTTTCATAGAAGGAATCAGGCAGGTGGACCATGTGTCTGTACACGGACTGCCGGATGAAACAAGCGCTCCGCATATTGTCAGTGTCGGAATTGCCGGAATCCGGAGTGAAGTACTGCTTCATACACTGGAAGAAAAAGGAATCTATGTATCGTCAGGCTCGGCCTGTTCTTCAAATCATCCTGGTATCAGCGGGGTGTTAAAGGGAATCGGTGTGGAGCGTGAATATCTGGATGCGACACTGCGGTTCAGTCTTTCGGAATTTACAACAGAAGAAGAAATTGACTATACGCTGAAAACATTATATAATTGTATACCGATGCTCAGAAGATACAGACGGAGATAAAGGAGAAAGAAATGACATTTCAGACGTTTTTGATAAAATACGGAGAGATTGCGATCAAAGGGAAGAACCGTTACATGTTTGAAGACGCACTGGTGCGTCAGATCCGCTTTGCTCTTCGCAACACAGAAGGAACATTCCGTGTGCATAAATGTCAGGGGCGCATTTATGTGGACTGCGACGGATATTATGACTTTGATGAGACCGTTGAGAGCCTGAAAAAGGTATTCGGGATTGTCGGCATCTGCCCGGTTGTCCGGACAGAGGTCAAAGAGTTTGAAGAATTGAAAAAAGATGTAGTGGCATACATGGACGAAGCATATCCGGACAAAAATCTGACATTTAAAGTGGAGTCGAGGCGCGCAAAGAAGACCTACCCGGTCAACTCCATGGAGATGAACTGTGATCTGGGAGAAGCGATCCTGGATGCGTTTCCGGAGATGCGGGTGGACGTTCACAATCCGGATGTGCTCCTGAACGTGGAGGTACGGGAAGAGGTTTATATTTATTCCCACATCATACCGGGGCCTGGCGGAATGCCGATCGGAACAAACGGCAGTGCCATGCTGCTCCTCTCGGGAGGAATTGACAGCCCGGTTGCAGGTTATATGGTAGCAAAAAGAGGCGTCGGTCTTGAGGCGGTTTATTTCCATGCACCTCCGTACACAAGCGAGCGGGCAAAACAGAAGGTAGTGGATCTTGCAAAGAAGGTGGCGGCTTACACCGGACCGATCCGGCTCCATGTTGTCAACTTTACAGATATTCAGCTTTACATCTATGATAAATGTCCTCATGATGAGCTGACGATCATTATGAGAAGATATATGATGCGGATTGCCGAGACGATTGCAAAGGAAAATGGCTGTCTGGGACTGATCACAGGGGAAAGTATCGGACAGGTTGCAAGTCAGACGATGCAAAGTCTTCTTGTGACAAATGAAGTATGTACCCTTCCGGTATACCGCCCATTGATCGGATTTGACAAGCAGGAAATCGTAGAGATTTCAGAAAAG
Source organism: Pseudoflavonifractor sp. BSD2780061688st1 E11 (assembly GCF_005844125.1). Lineage (NCBI taxonomy): Bacteria > Bacillati > Bacillota > Clostridia > Eubacteriales > Oscillospiraceae > Pseudoflavonifractor > Pseudoflavonifractor sp. BSD2780061688st1 E11. The sequence goes on along the minus strand of NZ_SPHM01000002.1, from coordinate 77,524 downwards.
ATTGATACTTATGAGACTTCGATTCTTCCGTACGAAGACTGCTGTACGATCTTTGTCGCAAAGCATCCGGTGACCAGGCCGAAATTGGATGTGATCAAGCGGTCTGAGACAAGGCTGTCGGAAGATATTGACCGTCTCGTACAGGAAGCGCTTGACACAACAGAAGTCATCGATGTGGAAGCATAGGAGAATTGGAAAAGTTTCCAGAGTGAATGAGGGTCCTTTTGACTCTCTTATGGAATAAAAAAATCCCCCGCGCTCAACGTGGGGGATTCGATTTCATCTAAACAAGATAAGGTTTTAAAACTTCTAAAACTTCATCAACGCCAGCATCAGCGTGAATGTTTAAATCAATCGGTTTAGATAAATCCAGGCTGAAGATACCCATAATGGACTTTGCGTCGATTACGTATCTGCCGGATACTAAATCGAAATCGTAATCAAATTTTGTAATGTCGTTTACAAATGATTTTACTTTGTCAATCGAGTTTAATGAAATCTTTACTGTTTTCATTGGAAACACACTCCTCTCTCTTTGTTTATATCAATATCTTATGATAGTACAATTAAAAAGTCAAGAAACAACTTGCCAAAGAAATGGAAGAAATTTCGTCATATTTTATAAAATTTTAGAAAAGGACTGAGGAAAAAATGAAAAAAGCGGCACTTCATAATCTCGGATGCAAAGTAAACGGATATGAGACAGAGGCCATGCAGAAACTTCTTGAAGAAGATGGATATGAGATTGTCCCTTTTCATGAGAAGGCGGATGTTTATGTAATCAATACCTGCACAGTGACAAATATTGCTGACAGAAAATCCAGACAGATGCTCCACCGTGCAAGAAAGCTGAATCCGGAGGCGGTGATAGTGGCGGCAGGATGCTACGTCCAGGCACAGGAAGAAGCGGGACAGGCGATTGAGGGAATCGACATTCTGATCGGGAACAATCAGAAAAAGAATCTGATCAGCCTTCTCCATGCACATGAACAGCATGAGGATATAAAGGCGGTGATTGATATCAATCATACCGGCGAGTTTGAAGAACTCTACGTGGATTCAGCCGGAGACCATACGAGAGCCTACATCAAGATTCAGGACGGATGCAACCAGTTCTGCACGTACTGTATTATCCCGTATGTGCGGGGCAGGATCCGCAGCAGACAACCGGAGGAAATCGTAAAAGAAGTGGAACGGCTTGCGGATGCCGGCTATCAGGAAGTAGTTCTGACCGGAATTCATGCAAGTTCCTACGGGGTGGATTTTGTGAATCCGAAGATGGATCTGGATTCCTGGGTGACTATGGAGGGAGAAAAAAAAGATCTTCTCTACCTGATTCAGCAGATCCATAAAGTAGAAGGAATCAGGAGAATACGCTTAAGCTCGATCGAGCCGAGAATTATTACAGAAAAATTCGCAAAAGAACTTGCAAAGCTTCCAAAGGTCTGCCCGCATTTCCATCTGTCCATGCAGAGCGGCTGCGATGCAACGCTAAAGAGAATGAACAGACACTATACGAGCAGAGAATACTATGAAAAATGCGGTATTTTAAGAACGTATTTTGAGCATCCGGCGATTACAACGGATGTTATTGTAGGCTTCCCGGGAGAGACGCAGGAGGAGTTCGAGACGACCAGGGCGTTTATTGAAAAAGTCGGATTTTATGAGACTCATGTGTTTAAGTACTCCAGAAGAAACGGTACAAAGGCGGCGTCCATGCCGGACCAGGTGCCGGAACAGAAAAAGGCGGAAAGAAGCCAGATCCTGCTTGATCTCTGTAAAAAGAAAAAGAAAGAGTTTGAAGATCAGATGATCGGAAAGCAGGTAGAAGTCCTTCTGGAGGAAACCTTTGAAAAAGACGGGGTCCTTTACCGGACGGGCCTTACAAAAGAATATGTAAAAGTTGCGGTAAAGGCTGATAATACGAGGGAAAATCAGATTCTGGAAATGACCATTGAGAATCATTCTCAAATTATGGATTGAATTTTAGATGGGATTATATTAGAATAGAGTAGTAGTATTGGAGGTCGCAACGATGAAAGATTTATCAAACACACAGTTTTTCCAGGTGGGCCAGGGCCCGCAGATTCAGGCAAAGGATATTCTTGAGATCGTTTATAAGGCTTTGCGTGAGAAAGGATACAATCCGGTCAACCAGATGGTTGGTTATATCATGTCCGGAGACCCGACTTATATCACAAGCCATAACGGTGCAAGAAGTCTTGTCATGAAGATGGAACGAGATGAACTGGTCGAAGAGATGCTCAAAGCATATATTGAGCACAATGGCTGGGAGTAACGATGAGAGTAATGGGATTGGACTTTGGCGCGAAGACCGTAGGAGTCGCTGTGAGCGATCCTTTAGGTCTGACTGCCCAGGGGGTCGAAACAATTACTAGGACGCAGGAGAACAAGCTGAGAAAGACACTGGCGAGGATCGAGACACTTGCCGGAGATTTTAAGGTGGAAAAAATTGTGCTTGGATTCCCGAAACACATGAATAATGATATCGGAGAGCGTGCCGAGAAGACACTCGCGTTTAAGGAAATGCTTGAGAGACGGACCGGGCTTGAGGTGGAATTATGGGATGAGAGGCTCACGACAGTCTCTGCTGAGAAAGTACTGATGGAAAGCGGCGTGCGCCGGGAAAACAGGAAACTCTATATAGATAAAATTGCAGCAGTTTTCATACTGCAGGGATATCTGGATTCCGTTGGTATGAGAGGAGTTTAGAATGGAGAAAATTATGTTTATGCCGGAAGGTTCGGATCAGCCGGCAGCATTCTATGTTTTGGAACAGACAAAAATCAGGGGAATTTCCTATATTCTTGTGACGGATAAAGAAGAGGGAGATGCGGAATGTCTGATTTTAAAAGATAAAAGCAATAGCGAAGGGGAGGACTCCCTGTATGAGATCGTAGAAGACGAAGTGGAACTTCAGGCAGTATCGAAAGTGTTTGAAGAACTTCTGGAAGATGTGGGGATCGAACTGTAGCTTTTTGCGGATCTTATTACCAGTCAGAGAATGAATGGACGGAAAATAAAATCATGGAGGTGTAGATTTGAAAAAAACGAACAATTCAAAATTGCGTATCATTCCGATAGGCGGACTGGAGCAGATCGGAATGAACATTACTGCCTTCGAATATGAAGACAGTATTATTGTGGTAGACTGCGGTCTTGCATTCCCGGAGGACGACATGCTGGGAATTGATCTTGTGATACCGGATGTCACCTATTTAAGAGATAATATTTCAAAAGTGAAAGGGTTTGTGATTACCCACGGACATGAAGACCATATCGGAGCGCTGCCGTATGTATTGAAAGAACTTAATCTTCCAATTTACACGACAAAACTTACGATGGGCATTATCGAAAACAAGTTAAAAGAACACAATCTGATGAGGAGTACGAAGCGGAAAGTCGTACGCCACGGCCAGTCTATTAATCTCGGGAAATTCCGAATTGAATTTATCAAAACAAACCACAGCATTCAGGATGCGTCTGCGCTTGCCATTTACTCACCGGCGGGGATTGTTGTTCATACGGGAGACTTTAAGGTGGATTACACGCCGGTATTCGGTGACGCGATTGATCTGCAGCGCTTTGCCGAGATTGGAAAGAAAGGCGTACTGGCGCTGATGTCGGACAGCACCAATGCGGAGCGGCCGGGATTTACCCAGTCTGAACGTACGGTCGGACGGACATTTGACCATATTTTTGCGGAGCACACTAATACGAGAATTATTATCGCGACGTTTGCATCGAACGTGGACCGTGTGCAGCAGATTATCAACTCTGCTTACAAATATGGCAGAAAAGTTGTCGTGGAAGGACGGAGCATGGTCAATATCATCTCTACCGCCGCGGAACTGGGATATCTGGACATTCCAAAGAATACACTGATCGAGATTGACAAGCTGAAAAACTATCCTCCGGAGAAGACGGTTCTGATTACGACAGGAAGCCAGGGAGAGTCCATGGCGGCACTTTCCCGCATGGCAGCGGATATTCATAAAAAAGTGACCATTATGCCGGGAGATACGGTTATTTTCAGTTCCAACCCGATCCCGGGAAATGAGAAGTCTGTATCGAGAGTGATCAATGAGCTCTCTGCAAAAGGGGCAAATGTGATCTTCCAGGATGCCCATGTATCCGGACATGCCTGCCAGGAAGAACTGAAACTGATCTATTCTCTTGTGAAGCCGAAATATGCGATTCCGGTACATGGAGAGTACCGCCATATGAAAGCAAATGCAGGGATTGCGGAGCAGCTTGGAATTCCGAAGGAAAACATTTTCATTCTCCATGCCGGAGACGTGCTGGAGCTGGATGACAAGGGTGCAAAGATTGCTGACCATGTGCAGACGGGAGCGATCCTTGTCGATGGACTTGGCGTCGGCGATGTGGGAAATATTGTGTTAAGAGACCGCCAGCATCTGGCAGAGGACGGAATCCTGATCGTTGTTCTGACCCTTGCAAAAGGAACAAACCAGCTGCTGGCCGGACCGGATATTGTGTCCCGCGGATTTGTCTATGTACGGGAATCCGAAGGGCTGATGGAAGAGGCGAAAGAGGTGCTTGGTGTCGCTCTGGAGGGATGCTTAAGCAGCCGTAACGCAGACTGGAGCAAAATCAAACTTGTAATCCGTGATACCATGAATGAGTTTATCTGGAAGAGAACAAAGAGAAGACCGATGATTCTTCCGATCATTATGGACGTCAATGTATAGGCGGGAAAGGGACAAAACGGATGATAGTGGATGAGAGGATCGTAGATTACATCCGTTCACTGGAAACACGAAACAGCGAAATACTGGAAATGATTGAGCAGGAAGCACTTAAAGAGCGGGTTCCGATTATCAGAAAGGAAATGCAGAGCTTTTTAAAAGTGCTTCTGCTTTTGAAAAGGCCAGAACGGATTCTGGAGATCGGTGCCGCGGTCGGGTTTTCGGCACTGCTCATGAGCGAGTATGCTGGAAACGGATGCAGAATCGATACGATCGAAAATTATGAAAAGCGGATTCAGAAAGCTGAAGAAAATATCAAAAGAGCCGGAAAAGAAGAGCAGATTCATCTTCTGAAAGGGGATGCGATGGAGATCTTAAAGACACTGGAAGAACCGTATGACATGATCTTTGTCGACGCAGCGAAGGCACAGTATATTGCCTATTTTCCGGAAGTGATGCGGCTTTTAAACAAGGACGGGATGCTGATCTCGGACAATGTCCTTCAGGACGGCGGAATTATGGAATCCCGGTTTGCTGTGGAGCGGCGTGACCGGACGATCCACAGTAGAATGAGAGAGTATCTCTATCTTTTAAAACATGACGAAAGACTGGAGACAGCTGTCGTGCCAATCGGGGACGGGGCGTCTGTCAGTGTAAAGAAGGAGTGAACAAAAATGCGTCATCCGGAATTATTAGTGCCGGCGAGCAGCCTGGAAGTGCTGAAAACCGCAGTGATTTTCGGGGCAGATGCCGTATATATCGGTGGAGAGGCCTTTGGCCTTCGTGCGAAAGCGAAAAATTTTTCCATGGAAGACATGAAAGAAGGAATTGCCTTTGCGCATGAACATCAGGTGAAAGTCTATGTGACAGCCAATATTCTTGCGCACAATGCAGACCTTGAGGGCGTACGGGCATATTTTCAGGAATTAAAGGAAATTGGACCGGATGCACTGATCATTGCAGATCCGGGAGTGTTTGAGATCGCAAAGGAGGTCTGTCCTGAGATTCCGCGCCATATCAGTACACAGGCGAACAATACAAACTATGGTACCTACCTCTTCTGGCATCACCAGGGAGCGGAGAGGGTTGTGACGGCAAGAGAGTTGTCTTTGGATGAAATCCGGGAGATCCGTGAGCACATTCCGGATGACCTTGAGATCGAAACATTTATTCACGGGGCAATGTGTATTTCCTATTCCGGCCGCTGCCTTCTGAGCAATTATTTTACCGGCCGGGACGCGAATCAGGGGGCATGCACCCATCCGTGCAGATGGAAATATTCCATCATGGAAGAGACAAGACCGGGCGAATACATGCCGGTTTATGAAAATGAACGTGGAACCTACATTTTTAATTCCAAGGATCTGTGCATGATTGAGCACATTCCGGAATTGATGGAAGCCGGGATCGACAGTTTCAAAATCGAGGGAAGAATGAAGACGGCTCTCTATGTAGCCACTGTGGCACGGACCTACCGGAAAGCGATCGATGACTATCAGGAGAGCCCGGAGCTTTACGAGGAACATATGGACTGGTACAAAGAGCAGATCGCAAACTGTACCTACCGCAAATTTACAACAGGCTTCTTCTTCGGAAAGCCGAATGAAGAGGCGCAGATTTACGATAACAATACCTATCTGAAAAATTATACGTATCTTGGTATTGTAGACGAGATAAAGGACGGTCTCATCCGGCTGGAACAGAAAAATAAATTCTCTGTAGGTGAGGAGATTGGGATCATGAAGCCGGATGGAAGCGATGTGAAGACGAAAGTCCTTGCAATCTATGACAGCGAAATGCAAAGTCAGGAATCTGCCCCGCACGCCAGACAGCTTTTGTGGGTGAAGCTTGACAGGGAAGCATCCAGATACGACCTTCTGAGGAAAAAAGAAGAATAAAGAAGACATAGTATGTAAAACACGGCAGAAAACGCCGTGTTTTTTTAATCCTCAAAGAAGAGACGGAGTTTTTCGATAGCGCTCTTCTCAATCCGGGAGACGTAGGATCTGGAGATGCCAAGCCTTTTCGCGATTTCACGCTGTGTCAGGATTTCCTCGTTGTAGAGACCGTAACGAAGTTTCAGCACCAGACGTTCTCTTTGAGAAAGTTCGGATTCTACTTTTTGATATAGTTTTCCAATATCATCCTGGAGTGTGATCTGCTCATCCACTTCCCGTGCCTCGGATTCCATAATGTCAAAAAGACGGATTTCGTTTCCCTCCTTGTCAGTTCCGATGGGTTCGTAGAGGGAAACCTCCCCGGATACTTTTTTCCGGGAGCGCATCAGCATCAAAAGTTCATTTTCAATACAGCGGGCGGCATAGGTGGCAAGACGTACGCCTTTGTCCGGATTGAATGTCATGACAGCTTTGATCAGTCCGATGGTTCCGATGGAGATCAGGTCCTCGGTATCTTCGGAAAGATGCTGGTATTTTTTGACCACATGTGCTACAAGGCGCAGATTATGTTCAATCAGGATGTATTTTGCTTCCAGATCTCCCTCTGTATACTTCTGCATATAATACTGTTCTTCGTCGGCAGTGAGGGGCTGTGGAAATGATTTCAAGGGAATACGCACCTCTTAACATGTTTGCTATCAGTTTATGAGAATGTAGGATTTTTTGTGCTTTTCCAAAATAAGAATTGACATTTAGGGACGAAGGGACTACCATGAAAGCAAAGATCTGAAAATTCACATGCCGGTTCCGGCAGAAACAGGGATTCACCTGGGTATTTCAACGGGAAAATCAGAAAAAGAAATATGGGATTTGCAATGGTAAAATCAGCAGTGATGGATGGACTGACGGTGAGAGAAGTCTGCGTGGAGGCTGATACAGGGAGCGGCCTTCCGGTTTTTCACATGGTAGGGTATCTTTCGTCCGAAGTAAAAGAGGCTGGAGAACGTGTCCGGACAGCGATCCGCCATACAAGGGCGCGTCTGCAGCCCCAGAGGATGGTGGTCAACCTGTCGCCGGCAGACATTCGAAAGACAGGTGCCTCATTTGATCTTCCGATTGCGGTGGCCCTTGCTTTGTCGGCGGGGAGTATTATGGACCGGTGTGAAAAGAGGGTCCTTTTCATTGGCGAACTGAGCCTGGATGCCAGAATACGGAAGGTAAGAGGTATCCTGCCGATTGTTTCTTATGCCAGAGAAAATGGATACGAGATCTGTGTCGTACCGTGGGAAAATGAGACAGAAGGGAAGCTGGTTTCGGGAATCGAGGTGGTTGGAGCCGCCACGCTTTCCGAAGTATGGAATTTTCTTGAAACAGGGGAACGGCCGGTCAGAAAGCAGCAGGCGGCAAAAGTGCGTGACAGAGACAAAAGTGAGCTTGACTTTGCGGATATAAAGGGTCAAAGTGGTCTGAAACGAGCTTCGGAAGTGGCTGCCGCAGGAGGTCATAACATTTTATATCTTGGCCCGCCGGGTTCGGGAAAAACCATGGCGGCACAGCGGCTTCAGACCATTTTGCCGGATCTGGACGCCAGGACCGGGATGGAGGTAACGACGATCTACAGTGCAGCAGGACTTTTAGATGAAGCGCAGCCGCTGCTTATCCGGCCGCCGTACCGGGAAGTCCACCATACGGTAACAAAAGCAGCACTTCTTGGAGGCGGCAGATATCCGACACCGGGAGAATTAAGCCTTGCCCATGGGGGAATTCTTTTTCTGGATGAGCTTTCCGAGTATCAGAGAACGGTGCTGGATGCGCTGAGAGAGCCTCTGGAGACAAAGCAGGTACGGATAACAAGAAAAAAAGGCACTTACATCTTTCCGGCGGATGTACTGGTTGCTGCAGCTATGAACCCGTGTCCGTGCGGAAACTATCCGGATCTGGAGCGCTGCCGCTGTACACCCGGCGAGATTCACCGGTATCTTGGCAAGGTCAGTCAGCCGTTTTTGGACAGGATGGATATTTGTATCGAGACGCCGAAAATTTCCTACGGGGAGCTGACATGCGAAAAGCAGGAAGAATCTTCCGGAACAATCCGGGAAAGAGTGCTTCGGGCCAGGAAAATCCAGAAGAAAAGGTATCGGGAAAGGGAGATGTTGACAAACAGCAGAATGGGACGGAAGGAAATCGAGGAATTCTGCTGTTTAGAAGAAAAAGAGAAGCAGATGATTGAACGCGCGTTTGAACGCCTGAATCTGACAGCCCGCACCTACTACAAGACACTGAAAGTAGCGCGGACCATTGCGGATCTGGAAGGAAGCGGACAGATCCGTACGAATCATCTTGCGGAAGCAATCAGTTACCGGATGGTAGACCAGACAATATGGGGGAATCAGAAAAGATGAGTAAAGAAGAGGAGTTTGTATTCTGGCTGGCATGTATCCAGGGAATTTCATCTTCCAAAAAAAGACTCCTGCAGGAGACATTCGGCTGTGCGAAAGCAGTCTATTATATAGAAGAAACAGGACGGAAATCATGCTGGTTTTTAACGGAAAAGGAGAAAGCAGCTCTCAAAGAGCATCAGAAGGAGGCAGTTCTGGATGAACGGAAAAGAGTCTGGGAAAAGGCCAGGAAAAAGGGGATCAAGCTTACATACTGGACAGACAGTGCCTATCCGGAAAAGCTTTCCCGGATCGCGCAGCCACCCTATGTACTGTTCGGAGCCGGGAAGGAATGTTTTGCCTTTGAGGGTGTGACTGCGGCAATTGTAGGAGCAAGAGAGGCAAGCGCATACGGCAGGCAGATGACATATGAGTATGGGAGAGAACTGGCAAAAGCCGGAATGAACATCATCAGCGGCATGGCAAGAGGAATCGATGCTGCAGGACTGGAAGGAGCGCTGCTGGAAGGGAAAGGGCATTGTGCAGTGCTTGGTTCCGGAGTGGATGTCTGTTACCCGAAAGACAATCAAAGGCTTTATCAGAGACTTTGGGAAGACGGAAGGATCCTCTCGGAATATCCGCCTGGAACACCGCCGCTTGCCCGTAATTTTCCTCCAAGGAACAGGATCATCAGCGGGCTTGCCGATGTGGTTCTTGTAATGGAGGCAAGAAAAAGGAGCGGCTCTTTAATCACGGCTGACTTTGCGCTGGAACAGGGAAAAGACGTATATGCCCTTCCGGGGCCTGTGACCAGTGACTTGAGCCGGGGGTGCCACCAGCTGATCCGGCAGGGCGCTGGTATTTTGGTTTCACCGGAGGAATTCCTTTGTGATTTGCCGTATAAATTGCAGAAATCACTCATAGAATTCTGTAAAAATCCGGTTAAAAATTTAAACGAAAATGAAATAATGCTTGAAAGTCCTGAAAAATTGTTGTATAGTGTTCTGAGTTTGGAGCCTAAAAATATACAGGAAATCGAGGATCAGTTATCGCTTCCGAGAGGTGAAATCATGGAAGCGCTGTTGAATCTGGAGATGAATGGATGGATCCAGGAAGTCTCAAAAAATGATTATATCCGATTGAAGTAAGATTTGAAGTTGGATGGAGGAATAGGTATTATGGCACGTTATCTGGTGATTGTGGAGTCACCTGCGAAAGTAAAAACGATCAAAAAATTTCTGGGAAGCAATTATGTGGTGATGGCATCCCAGGGACATGTGCGCGATCTGCCGAAAAGCCAGCTCGGTATTGATGTAGAGCACGATTTTGAACCAAAGTATATTACTATTCGCGGAAAAGGAGAGATCCTTGCGCAGCTTCGCAAAGAGGTCAAAAAGGCGGACAAGATTTATCTTGCGACTGACCCTGACCGTGAAGGAGAAGCAATTTCATGGCATCTGACCAAGGCGCTGAAACTGGAAGGGAAAAAGGTTTACCGTATCAGTTTTAACGAGATCACAAAGAACGCAGTCAAGGAGTCCATCAAGAACGCCCGGGAAATCGATATGAATCTGGTTGACGCACAGCAGGCGAGAAGGGCGCTTGACAGGATTGTAGGATATAGAATCAGCCCTTTGCTCTGGAAGAAGGTAAAACGCGGCTTAAGTGCAGGCCGGGTACAGTCTGTGGCGCTTCGGATTATTGCGGATAGAGAGGCGGAGATTGATGCGTTTATACCGGAAGAGTACTGGACGCTGGACGCGGTTTTAAAGGTACAGGGAGAGAAAAAGCCTCTGCGTGCCAAATTCTATGGGACGAAAACAGAAAAAATAGTGATTCGTTCTGCCGAAGAAGAACAGAAGATAGAAAAAGAACTTGAGAATGCCGATTTTCATGTTGCAGAGGTCAGAAAAGGAGAGCGCACCCAGAAGTCTCCGCTTCCGTTTACTACCAGTACCCTGCAGCAGGAAGCATCCAAGGTACTGAATTTTGCGACACAGAAGACAATGCGGATTGCCCAGCAGCTATATGAAGGAATTGATATCAAGGGTCAGGGAACGGTTGGTATCATTACCTATCTCCGTACGGATTCCACCCGTGTTTCCGAGGAAGCGGAGCGTCTTGCGAGAGAATATATCTCCTCTGTTTACGGTGCAGAATATGTAGCGGACACAGAAAAGAAAAAGGACGGGGGAAAAAATATTCAGGACGCCCACGAGGCAATCCGTCCTACGGATATTTCCAGAACACCGGCTTCTCTCAAAGAGTCTCTTTCGAGAGACCAGTTCCGCCTGTATCAGCTGATCTGGAAACGCTTTGCGGCGAGCCAGATGCAGCCGGCGAGATTTGAGACGACTTCCGTCAAGATTGACGCGGGCAATTACCGGTTTACCGTTGCAGCATCCAAAATCGCATTTGACGGATTCCGTTCCGTTTATGTACAGCCGGATGAAGAAAAGGCAGAGAACAATGTCCTGCTCAAAGGACTGGATGAACAGTCCGTCCTGACAAAAGAGGATTTTGAAAAGAAGCAGCACTTTACGCAGCCGCCGGCACACTACACAGAGGCGTCTCTTGTAAAGGCACTGGAGGAACTGGGAATCGGACGGCCTAGTACGTATGCTCCGACAATTTCCACGATTATTGCAAGACGTTACGTTGCAAAGGAAAATAAAAATCTTTATCTGACCGAGCTGGGCGAAGTAGTCAACAATATGATGCTGAAATCTTTCCCAAGTATTGTGGATGTGAATTTTACAGCCAATATGGAAGGACTTCTGGACCGGGTTGCCGAAGGCAAAGTGCAGTGGAAATCGGTAATCAGCAATTTCTATCCGGATCTGGAGGAAGCAGTGGAAATAGCGGAAAAAGAGCTTGAGGAAGTCAAAATCGAAGATGAGGTGACCGATGTTATCTGTGAAGAATGCGGACGGAATATGGTCATCAAATACGGACCTCACGGGAAATTCCTGGCATGTCCGGGATTTCCGGAATGCCGCAATACGAAGCCGTATCTGGAAAAGGCGGGTGTATCCTGCCCGAAATGCGGAAAGGATGTGGTAATCCGGAAGACCAAAAAAGGAAGACGCTACTACGGATGCGAAAATAATCCGGAATGCGATTTTATGTCCTGGCAGAAGCCGTCTGACAGGAAATGCCCGAAATGCGGCAGTTATATGGTAGAAAAAGGGAACAAACTTGTATGCTCTGATACCTCCTGCGGGTATGTTGAAAAAAAAGAAAAAAAATAATTTCCGAAATTTATTGATAACATGGAAATTGTATGATAATATTAAAATATGAGCCGCATATTCTATAATTTGTTCGTACAATTACATGGAACAACGTCATGAATTTGAATGGAGGAAAATTATGAGTGTACAATTATTGGATAAGACGAGGAAAATAAACAAATTGCTTCACAATAATAATTCCAGTAAAGTTGTTTTCAATGATATATGTGAAGTGCTTACGGAAATTCTGAATTCAAATATCCTTGTGGTAAGTAGGAAAGGGAAAGTTCTGGGAATCAGTAAAAAAGAGGAGATCCGCCCGCTGACAGAACTGATTAATGGAGAAGTTGGCGGACATATTGATTCCATGCTGAACGAACGTCTGTTGAGCGTTCTATCAACGAAGGAAAATGTCAACCTCCAGACACTGGGATTCGATGCCGAAACAGCGAAAGGCTACCAGGCGATTGTATCTCCGATTGAGATCGCGGGAGAACGGCTTGGAACTCTGTTTATTTATAAACAGGATGAAGAATATGAAATTGACGATATTATTCTCAGCGAGTATGGTACAACAGTAGTCGGACTTGAGATGCTCCGTTCTGTCAATGAAGAGAATGCAGAGGAGACGAGAAAAGAACATATTGTTCAGTCGGCGATCAGCACGCTTTCGTTTTCAGAGCTGGAAGCGATTATCCATATTTTTGACGAGCTTGACGGTATGGAGGGAATTCTTGTCGCAAGCAAGATCGCGGACAGAGTAGGAATCACAAGATCTGTCATTGTAAATGCGCTTCGTAAATTCGAAAGCGCAGGCGTGATTGAGTCCAGATCCTCCGGAATGAAAGGAACCTATATTAAGGTGGTGAACGACTACGTATTCACGGAGCTGGAAAAGATAAAAAAAGAAAAGCAAAAATAGAAAGGCATTGAACAGTAGGATATGCAAATAGAAGGGAGCGTCAGTATTCTGAGGCTCCCTTTTAGGAAAGGAGAAATAAAAATGTACGAGGACGGAGCTGCTGTTTTACAAATGAAAAAGGTATTTTTGAAAGATGAGAAATATAACCGGAAAAAATATATGACACGCATAAAAAACTATGATCCGCAGCAAGAAGAGATGACGCTTTACACAAGCCGGGGCGATGTGGACGAGTTTTCCCTGGATGCTGTATATGAATGTATTTTTGAAGTGAAAGAAGGCCGGTTCGGATGCGAAGGAGTCATTCGGAAACGTTTCCGCAGCCAGGAGAAGGATCAGGTTGTATTCCGGATTCAGAACGGGTTTTATAAAGTTTAAACGGACAGAATTATAAACGAATTATAAAGAATGAGAATGGATGTTGACAAATAAAATAGAGAGTGCTATTTTATTACTAGAGTGTTTTAGCACTCTAGTTCAATGAGTGCTGATAAACTGATAGGCAATGAAGGAGGAACAATCATGAAATTAGTACCATTAAGTGACAGAGTTGTATTAAAACAGATGGAAGCAGAAGAAACAACCAAATCCGGGATCGTGCTTCCGGGACAGAATAAAGAAAAGCCGCAGCAGGCAGAAGTCATCGCGGTAGGACCGGGAGGACTGGTCGATGGGAAAGAAGTGGAAATGAAAGTTTCTGTTGGAGATAAAGTCATTTATTCAAAATATGCAGGTACAGAAGTAGAGCTTGACGATGTAGAATATATCATCGTAAGACAGAGCGATATCCTCGCAGTGATCGAAGCTTAAATTCAGAGTGACAGATAATAATATTTAAAATAAACAGATTATGGAGGGATTTGAAATGGCTAAGGAAATCAAATATGGAGCAGAAGCCAGAAAAGCGCTTGAAGCAGGCGTAAATAAACTTGCTGACACAGTCAGAGTTACACTTGGACCAAAAGGAAGAAACGTCGTACTTGACAAATCATTCGGCGCACCGCTGATCACAAACGATGGTGTGACAATCGCAAAAGAGATCGAGCTGGAAGACGCATTTGAAAATATGGGAGCTCAGCTGATTCGTGAAGTTGCGTCCAAGACAAACGATGTAGCTGGAGATGGTACAACAACCGCAACCGTACTTGCCCAGGCAATGGTTCATGAAGGTATGAGAAACCTTGCAGCAGGCGCAAATCCGATTGTTCTTAGAAAAGGTATGAAAAAGGCAACTGACCTCGCAGTGGAAGAGATCGCAAAAATGAGCAGCAAAGTAAAAGACAAGGCTCAGATCGCAAGAGTTGCCGCTGTATCTTCCAGTGATGATGAAGTAGGAAACATGGTTGCTGACGCAATGGAAAAAGTTTCCAACGATGGTGTTATCACAATCGAAGAATCCAAGACAATGAAGACAGAGCTTGACCTGGTAGAAGGTATGCAGTTTGACCGTGGATATATTTCCGCATACATGGCAACGGACATGGATAAGATGGAAGCAAATCTGGAAGATCCGTATATCCTGATTACAGATAAGAAGATCTCCAATATTCAGGAGCTGCTTCCTCTTCTGGAACAGGTTGTTCAGGCGGGGGCAAGACTTCTTATCATTGCAGAAGATGTAGAAGGAGAAGCACTGACGACTCTGATCGTAAACAAACTGCGTGGTACTTTCAATGTTGTTGCTGTGAAAGCTCCGGGATACGGCGACAGAAGAAAAGAAATGCTTCGCGATATCGCAATTTTGACAGGCGGAGAAGTAATCTCTGAAGAACTGGGACTGGATCTGAAAGAGACAACTCTGGATCAGCTTGGCCGTGCAAAATCTGTAAAAGTTCAGAAAGAAAATACAACTATCGTTGACGGTATGGGAGAGAAATCTGAAATTGAAGCACGGATCGCGCAGATCAAGGCTCAGATTGAAGAGACAACATCTGATTTCGATAAAGAGAAACTTCAGGAAAGACTTGCAAAACTTGCAGGCGGTGTAGCAGTCATCCGGGTTGGAGCAGCTACAGAGACAGAGATGAAAGAAGCAAAACTTCGTATGGAAGATGCTCTTGCTGCAACAAGAGCAGCTGTAGAAGAAGGAATTATCGCCGGAGGCGGATCTGCATATGTACATGCGACAAAAGCTCTGGAAAAACTTGTTTCCGAAATGGAAGGGGATGAAAAAACCGGTGCTCAGATTATCATGAAAGCACTGGAAGCTCCTCTTTACAGAATTGCGGCAAACGCCGGACTGGAAGGTTCCGTAATTATCAACAAAGTGAAAGAATCAGAGCCGGGCATTGGATTTGACGCATACAAAGAAGAGTATGTAGACATGGTTGCAGAAGGAATTCTTGACCCTGCAAAGGTTACAAGAAGTGCCCTTCAGAATGCGACGAGTGTTGCCTCCACACTTCTGACAACAGAGTCTGTCGTTGCCAACATCAAAGAAGAAACACCGGCAGCAGCAGGAAATCCGGGCATGGGTATGATGTAAATATAAAAAATTCGAAAACTCCTCGCAAGAGGAGTTTTCTTTTTGTATCAGAAATGATATACTGATTAGGAATAAACAGATGGAGGAAACGTGTATGAGCGATTATTACACAGAACAATTAGTCAAAAAGAAACCGGAAGGGAAAGACATTATCATTAAGATTCTGCTGGTGTTTTGTACGGCCCTTTCCTTTTTCTTTGTTTTGTTGTTGCCGTTTTTGCTGATTCTTCCGGTGCTGATGATTGTACTGGACTACTTTATGTTCCGGAGACTGGATCTGGAATATGAGTATTTGTATGTGAACGGAGATCTGGATATCGACAAGATCATGGGAAAACAGAAGAGAAAAAGAGTATTTTCCATGAATGTCAATGACATGGATCTGCTTGCGCCGCTTGGAGCAGGAGAGCTCAACCAGTACAGAACCGGCAAGGTACTCGACTTCAGCTCCCATATGCCGAATGCGAGATGTTATGTAATGGTGATTACCAAAGACGGACATCAGACAAAAGTGATTTTTGAACCGGAGCAGGTTATTCTTGACGGAATGAGGATGCTGGCACCAAGAAAAGTCATTTTATAGAGAAAAAGAAAGAGTTGACAGCAGATATTTTTTTCGGTATTATATCATTTAATACAAAAACAGTCAGAGAAAGAGAGGAAAAGAAGTCATGGGTAAGATTATTGGAGAAGGTATTACGTTTGATGATGTATTACTGGTACCGGCTTATTCGGAGGTTATTCCGAATCAGGTCGATCTGTCTACACACTTGACAAAGAAGATTCAGTTAAATATTCCGATGATGAGTGCCGGGATGGATACGGTAACGGAACATCGTATGGCCATTGCTATGGCACGCCAGGGTGGTATCGGAATCATCCATAAGAATATGTCGATTGAGGCTCAGGCTGAAGAGGTGGACAAGGTAAAACGTTCTGAGAACGGTGTTATTACAGATCCATTTTATCTGTCGCCGGAGCACACACTGGAAGACGCCAACAATCTGATGGCAAAATTCAGAATTTCCGGTGTGCCGATCACAGAAAACGGAAAACTGGTTGGTATTATCACGAACCGGGATCTGAAATTTGAGACAGATTTTTCAAAGAAGATCAAAGAGTCCATGACTTCAGAAGGACTGATCACGGCTCAGGAGGGCATCACTCTGGAGGAGGCAAAGAATATCCTTGCCAAAGCCAGAAAGGAAAAACTCCCGATTGTAGATAAGGATTTTAATCTCAAAGGACTGATTACAATAAAGGATATCGAAAAGCAGATCAAATATCCGCTTTCCGCAAAGGACGAGCAGGGACGTCTTCTCTGCGGTGCAGCAGTCGGCATCACAGCCAACTGTCTGGAGAGAGTAGAGGCACTGGTCAATGCAAAAGTTGACGTGATCGTTCTCGACTCCGCGCACGGACACTCGGCAAACGTGCTCCGCTGTGTACGCATGATCAAGGAGAAATTCCCGGATCTGCAGGTAATTGCAGGAAACGTTGCAACAGCGGAAGCGACAAAAGCGCTGATCGAGGCCGGAGCAGACGCTGTCAAAGTCGGAATCGGACCTGGATCCATCTGTACGACACGTGTCGTTGCAGGAATCGGTGTTCCTCAGGTGACAGCAGTCATGAACTGCTATGAAGCGGCAAAAGAGTACGGTATCCCGATTATCGCAGACGGCGGTATCAAGTACTCCGGAGATATGACGAAAGCGATTGCTGCCGGAGCCAATGTATGTATGATGGGAAGTATCTTTGCAGGATGTGACGAGAGTCCTGGAACATTTGAACTGTTCCAGGGAAGAAAATACAAGGTTTACCGTGGAATGGGCTCGATCGCTGCGATGGAAAACGGAAGCAAGGACCGTTATTTCCAGACGGATGCCAAGAAACTGGTACCGGAAGGTGTGGAAGGACGTGTTGCATATAAAGGTACCGTGGAGGATACGGTATTCCAGCTTATGGGCGGACTTCGTTCCGGTATGGGATATTGTGGAACAAAGACAGTGGAAGAGCTGAAAGAAAACGGAAGATTTGTTAAGATTACAGCTGCTTCCTTGAAAGAAAGCCATCCGCATGATATCCATATTACAAAAGAAGCACCGAACTACAGTGTTGATGAGTAAAGGCATGCGATAAATTAAATAACAGACCTCCTGACTTCCTTTTTATGGGAAGCGGGAGGTTTTTTGATTTAACAGGAAACTTCGTTCCCTGCTAAACAAAAACGCTCTGCGGGATCGCGCGCGCAAAGCAGAAGTTTGTCGCTAAAGCGACTGTGCCCGGCGCGAGAGTTCCTCGAGAGGAATCCTTTGCTTTTTTTCGGTATGAGAACAAGATAAGAAAAGCTTAAGAAATTCGAATCAAAATTTTTAAAAACGCCGGAACCTTTTTGTTTATAATAGAAAGAGGGAAAAAGAAAAGGGGAATAGTATCGTGCGAAAGAGAAGACAAAGAAGAAAAAGAAAAAGCAGAGGGTCGGACAGACTGCTGAAGGCAGGTCTTATGATTTTAATCCTCCTGGCGGTTGTGCTGGGGGGAATGAAACTTACCGGGGCAGGACCGATTTTTAATGGATACAGAGAGCTGGAAGGAGAGGCTGTGGATGCCTATCGTCCGGATATGGAGGTGGAGCTTCTGACACCGAATCCGTATTCCAGACCGGAGACCGGAACATCGAGAATCCGGAATATTGTCATTCATTATACTGCCAATCCGGGAGCTACGGCGCAGCAGAACCGGGATTATTTTGAGGGTCTCAAAGACACACATCTGACACAGGCAAGCAGCCATTTTATTGTAGGGCTGGAAGGTGAGATCGTCCAGTGCATCCCGACCTGGGAGGTGGCGTATGCGTCCAACAGCAGAAACGGAGATACCGTTTCCATCGAGTGCTGTCATCCGGATGAAACGGGAGCATTTAATCAGGCGACATATGACTCCATGGTAGAACTTTCTGCATGGCTCTGTCTGAAGTTCGGACTTACAGAAAATGATCTGATCCGCCACTATGATATTACCGGAAAGATATGTCCGAAGTATTTTGTAGACTATCCTGAAAAATGGGATGAGTTTTGCGGCGATGTCGGGAAAATGCTTGAAAAAATGCAGTAAACTGGTTATGATAGAAAAAGCGAAAAGGGAACAAAAGAAGTGGATGGAGGTAGCTTGATTTATGGAAAAAGAATTTGATGTAATCGCGCTGGGTGAACTGTTAATTGATTTTACAATGAACGGAATGAGCAGCCAGGGGAACCAGATGTTTGAGGCATGTCCGGGAGGCGCGCCGTGCAATGTGCTTGCCATGCTGAACAAGCTTGGAAAAAGAACAGCTTTTATCGGAAAAGTAGGAAAGGACCAGTTTGGTTTACGGCTGAAAGAGACACTGGAACAGGCCGGCATCAATACGGAGCATCTGTATATGGATTCCGAAGTGCATACAACGCTGGCGCTGGTTCACACACTGGAAAACGGAGACAGAGATTTTTCCTTTTACCGGAATCCGGGAGCGGATATGATGCTGACGGAAGATGAAGTGGATACCGAATTTTTGAAGAAAGGAAAAGTGTTCCATTTCGGGACTCTTTCCATGACACACGAAGGAGTACGCAAGGCGACAAAAAAGGCTCTGAAAGCGGCGAAGGAGGCAGGAATGCTGATCTCCTTTGATCCGAATTTAAGACCGCCTCTCTGGGACAGCATGGAAAATGCAAAGGAGCAGATCCGGTACGGCCTTGGATTCTGCGACATTCTGAAAATTTCGGATAATGAGATTCAGTTTATTACCGGTAAAGAAGATTATGATGAGGGCGTGCGTCAGCTGACAGAGGAGTACCACATTCCGCTTGTGCTTCTGACCATGGGAGCCGATGGAAGCCGGGCTTATTATCGGGGGATGAGGGTGGAATGCCCGGGATTTTCCTGTGATACGATCGAGACAACCGGAGCAGGAGATACTTTCTGCGGAAGTGCACTGAATTATCTTGTAGATCATGGACTTGAAGAGCTTACCGAAAGTGATCTGAAAGAAATGCTGACATTTGCCAACGCGGCAGCGGCTATTATTACAACGAGAAAAGGGGCGATCCGTTCCATGCCGGAACGCGGGGAAGTGGAAGCGCTGATCCACAGTATGGAGGAGAGAGAATGTTAGAACGGTTTTTTCCGGATGAATATATGGCATCTACCTATGTCATTCCTTTTGAAAAACTGTATAAAGAAGGATACAGGGGAATTATTTTTGATATCGATAATACGCTCGTTCCCCACGGGGCGCCTGCGGACGAGAGGTCCAAAAAGCTGTTCCATGAGCTGAAGAGCATGGGATATTCCTGCTGTCTGCTCTCGAACAATCAGGAGCCTCGGGTAAAGATGTTCAACGAAGAGATCGGTGTCCATTATATCTGCAACGCCCATAAGCCGGCGGTGAAAAACTACCGGAAAGCCATGAGTCTGATGGGAACAAACCGTGAGACCACCTTGTTTGTAGGAGACCAGCTGTTTACAGATGTATGGGGAGCGAAAAGGACTGGAATTCGAAATATTCTCGTGCGTCCGATTCATCCAAAGGAAGAAATCCAGATCGTGTTGAAACGTTATCTGGAAAAAATCGTACTTCATTTTTATATAAAAGAAAAGAAGAAACACGTGTAAAATTGACCTGCCCGGGCCAGCTTATCTGAAAACTTTCCCTTCTGAAAAGACTTGACGAAAATTTTTCAGGGGGGGGGTATAATGGAAAGAGAATTTACAAAAGAGGGCAGAATGATGAGTATACTGGAGTTTATAAAAAAGCAGTTAAAATACAGGTATGAGATTACAGAGATTCAGTGTCTGGATGAGATTCATGGAGAACCGGAACTGGTAGTCGTACCGTTCGACAGGCATTGCTCCATGGACAAGGTAATCGGAAAGATCCGGGAAAGCGGAGGGCATTACAGTTCGATTATCCTTTTGGAAGAGGACCAGAAACAGATGGACCTTGTTGTCGGAAATTTCCAGAAGAACGGACTGGATCTGATTTACATACGGGAAGATACATGCGGTACGCAGTCTTTTACAAGGCTGGATTTTGAAAGACTCTGGTAAAAGAAATGGAGAATGCGATGAAAACGGTCAAAATCAGAAATCTTGTAATTGGCGGGGGAAAGCCGAAAGTATGTGTTCCGATGATGGGTGACGAGGAGGCTGTGCTCCGGACAGCGGAGGGTATAAAGAAAAGCCGTGCAGATCTGGCGGAATGGCGCATCGATACAGATCCGGACTGGAATAATAAAAGCCATATTCTTCAGACAGCGGAAAAACTGCGGAGTGTTCTGGGGGATATGCCGTTGCTTTTTACATTCCGGACAAGGGAAGAGGGAGGTAGTGCGGCGGTTTCTGAAGAGCGCTACCGGGAACTGAATAGAACAATGATCCGGTCCGGCCTGATTGACCTGGTGGATGTCGAGTTTTTCAAGACGGAAGAGACTGTAAAGAGCCTGATCCGGGAGGCAGAAGCACATGGGGTCAGGACGGTGCTTTCCAACCACGATTTTGAGAAAACTCCACAGGAAGAAGAAATTGTCCGAAGACTGTGCGCCATGCAGGAAGCAGGTGCTGATCTGGCAAAAATTGCAGTTATGCCGAAGGAAGAGCAGGATGTTATCGAACTGTTGAACGCGACATGGACTATGAAAAAATTCCATCCGGATACTCCGGTGATTACAATGTCCATGGGGCAAAGAGGAATGATCAGCCGGCTCTGCGGGGAGCTTTACGGTTCGGCTGTGACATTTGCAGCCTATGAAAAAGCATCCGCGCCGGGGCAGATGCAGGTGGAAGAGGTACGTGAAATTATTGAAAAACTGCATGTCTGATACCGGAAAACGAGAGAAATTTGTAAGATGACGGTATTTTTCGTAACTTTCAGTTGAAAAAAGGACAGGAATCATATAAAATAAGACTTAATGAAAGTTTAGAATTAGAAAAGAATACGTTCGTATTCGTTTAAGGAGGATTTAAAGATGATTTCAGCAGGCGAATTTAGAAACGGTTTAACCGTCGAAATTGACGGAAACGTATACCAGATTCTGGAATTCCAGCATGTAAAACCAGGAAAAGGAGCAGCGTTTGTCAGAACCAAATTAAAAAATGTTATAAGTGGTGGTGTGGTTGAAAAGACTTTCAGACCAACTGAAAAATTCCCGAAAGCTCACATTGAGAGAAAAACCATGCAGTATCTGTACTCAGATGGTGATCTCTACCACTTCATGGACGGCGAGACTTATGACCAGATCGCACTGAATGAGGAGACCATCGGAGATGCTCTGAAATTTGTAAAAGAGAATGAAGAAGTGAAGATCTGTTCCTATCAGGGAGAAGTATTCGCGGTAGAACCGCCGTTATTTGCAGAACTTGCAGTAACAGAAACTGAGCCGGGTGTAAAAGGTGACACTGCAACAGGTGCTACAAAGCCGGCTACAGTAGAGACAGGAGCTACCGTTATGGTACCGCTGTTCGTAAACGAAGGCGATGTGCTTAAGATCGATACACGTACAGGGGAATATTTATCACGTGTATAGGAAAAGTTTACAGATAATCAAGAGTCCCGCATTGTGCGGGACTCTTTTTCTTAAATTAACAGGAAACCTCAGTGTAAAAAACAGTTGCATTCTGCATTTTAAGCACGTATAATAGATTCAATACCAAATAAACACTCAATTCATAAACTCATTTTTATCAGATCAGAATCAGATCAATTCAGACTTCAGCGGGCCCGAAAGGAGCTTAGATGGAGTATCAGTTATTTTTATCAAATGTAAAAGAAAGACTAATAGAGGAGCTGCCGGCGGATGTCCATGTAGAAGATTACCGGACAACGAAGAATAACGGCGAAGTGCGTCAGGGTTTTTTATTCCGGAAATGTGAAGAGGGGATCTCGCCTATTGTCTATATGGAAGATTACTATGAACGGTATCTCAGAGGCATGGAAATGAAAGGAGTAACGGAAGGTCTTCTGGAGTGGTACAGTCAGAGCCAGAAGGTCCCGGAACCATTGATGGAAGCGGAGTATCTGGACAACTATGAGCGGATGAAGGACAAGATTGTATACAGGCTGATTAATGGGGAGAGAAACAGGCAACTGCTAAAAGAGGTTCCGCATCTTTCCTATCTGGATCTGGATATTGTGTTCTGCGTATTGTTTTCGGTAGAAAAGTACAGTGCCATTTCCATGATGATTACAAATGAACATCTGAAAATGTGGGGGATCACCCGGGAAGAGATCAGGCAGGCGGCCGGACAAAATACGCCCCGCCTTCTCCCGGCAGAGCTTCAGGATATTCAGAATGTAGTCATGGAACTGATTCCGGACTGCCGTGGAGAAAGCTGCTTTGCCGGCTATATGTATGTCCTTACCAATATGCAGAGAAGCCATGGTGCGGCCGCAATTCTGTACCCGGGGCTTCTGGAAATGATCGGGGAGGAGTGGAAGGAAAATTTTTATATTCTTCCAAGCAGTATTCATGAAGTTCTTCTTGTGCCGGAGAGTAAAAGTCCGGGTATCTGTGAATTAAAAGATGCGGTCTACAGCATCAACCGTTCCGAGGTTTCGGGGGAAGAATACCTTTCGGACACGGTGTATTATTATAATTACAGGAAAAAGCGGCTTTGCATGTAGATATTAAAGAAAGGTTATGCTAAAATAAAAAGAACTATGGATAATTTCAGAGAAACGGGAGGAGAGACATTTTGATAACAGTGAAAAACTATGTAAAGCCCGGCACACTCGAGGAGGCATATGAGCTGAATCAGAAACGGGCCAACCGGATCATTGGAGGGATGATGTGGATCCGAATGGGCAGAGGAAATGTTAATACAGTCATTGATCTGTCCGGGCTTGGGCTTGATCAGATCACAGAGACCGAAACAGAATTTCACATCGGCTGTATGAGTACTCTTCATCAGCTCGAGACACACAGTGGGCTGAAAGAGACATTTGGAGACTTTTTTAAAGAGTGTACCAGACATATTGTCGGAGTGCAGTTTAGGAACGGGGCGACAGTAGGGGGAAGCATTTTCGGAAGATATGGATTTTCAGATATTCTGACGGCATTTCTTGTACTGGATACGAAAGTAAAGCTTTATAAAAAAGGAATCGTTCCTCTTTCTGAATTTATCAGAATGGATCGTGACAGAGATATTCTGGAAGAACTGATTGTGGCCAAGGACGGCAGAAAGGCAGTTTATCTCTCGGAGAGAAGAAGTCAGACTGATTTCCCGGTGCTGACCTGTGCGGCATCTGAAAAAGACGGAACAGTCCTGCTTTCCATCGGCGCAAGACCGATGAAGGCGGATGTGACAGAGACTACAATAGACGAGATGGAACAGGCGGCTGATACCTTCACCTATGGAAGCAATATGCGTGGAAGCGGAGAGTACCGGAAGCATCTGGGACGAGTCCTTGCCGGCCGGGCGAAAAAAGCGTTGGAAGAGGGGAATGTGTAGATGGAAGTACAGTTTGAATTAAATGGGAAACCAGTCCATACAGAGATTGAAGCAGGTGCAGTGCTTCTGGATGTATTAAGAGATCTTGGATGCTACAGTGTAAAGTGCGGATGCGAGACAACCAACTGTGGACTGTGCACCGTCTGGGTTGACGGAACACCACGGCTTTCCTGCTCGATTCTGGCAGCAGGAATTTCAGGAAGAAAGATTACGACACTGGAGGGGCTTCAGGAAGAAGCGGCCCGGTTCGGAGCATATCTGGCGGCAGAAGGGGCAGAGCAGTGCGGATACTGTTCTCCTGGATTTATCATGAATGTCCTTGCCATGGAAAGAGAGCTCTGTGTATCCGGACATTGTCCGGACGCGGAAGAAATCCGGGAATATCTGGCCGGAAACCTGTGCCGCTGCACAGGATATGCAGGACAGCTGCGCGCTGTGGAAAAATATCTGAGAGAAAGCAGGGGGTAGATCCATGAAGAAAGTAAATCAGGCGATACCAAAGATCGACGCCAAAGCGCTGGTGACAGGAAAGCCGGTCTATACAGATGATCTGGCACCGAAGGACTGTCTCGTCGTGAAAGTACTGAGAAGTCCGCATGCCCATGCGCTGATTAAGAACATTGACTCTGCCAGAGCGATGAAAGTGCCGGGTATGGTGGCAGTATTTACCTATGAGGACTGCCCGAATGAGCGGTTTACAATGGCTGGACAGACCTATCCGGAGCCAAGTCCGTATGACCGTCTGATCCTCGATCAGAGAGTCCGTTTCGTAGGGGACGCGGTGGCGATCGTTGCGGGAGAGACAAAAGAAGCAGTAGACAGAGCCATGAAGATGATCAAGGTGGAGTATGAAGTACTGACTCCGCTTCTGGACTTCAGAAAGGCAAAAGATAATGATATCCTGGTACATCCGGAGGAAAACTGGAGAAGTCTCTGCAATGTCGGAGCAGACAATCAGAGAAATCTGTGCGCCAGCGGTAAGGATGAAGCCGGGGATGTAGATCAGGTCCTTTCAGAATGTAAGTATGTGGTAGAGCAGACCTACCATACCCAGGCAAACCAGCAGGCGATGATGGAAACATTCCGCACTTACTGCTACATGGATGTCTATGGAAGGCTGAATGTGGTGTCATCCACCCAGGTTACCTTCCATGCAAGAAGAATTCTTTCCAATGCCCTTGGAATACCGAAATCAAAGATCCGTGTGATCAAACCGAGAATCGGAGGCGGTTTTGGAGCAAAACAGACCGTTGTGTCCGAAGTATATCCGGCATTTGTTACATGGAAGACAGGACGTCCGTCAAAGATCATTTACACAAGAGAAGAATCACAGATCGCATCATCCCCACGTCATGAGATGGAAGTGCATGTGCGGGTAGGAGCCGATGAGGCCGGAATTATCCGGGCGATTGACGTCTATACCCTATCCAATACGGGAGCATTCGGAGAGCACGGGCCGACAACGGTTGGACTTTCCGGACACAAATCCATTCCTCTTTATGGAAAAACAGATGCGTTCCGGTTCCGGTATGATGTCGTTTATACGAATGTCATGTCAGCGGGCGCATACCGTGGATATGGAGCCACACAGGGAATTTTTGCGGTAGAATCCGCGGTCAACGAGCTGGCGGAACAGATGCATATGGATCCGGTGAAACTCCGTGAGCTCAATATGGTAAAAGAAGGACAGGTTATGCCTGCGTACTATGGCGAGACTGCACAGAGCTGTGCGCTGGACCGCTGTATGGCAAGAGCAAAAGAGATGATCGGCTGGGATGAAAAATATCCGGCAAGAGATATGGGTAATGGAAAGGTGAGAGGAGTCGGCGTTGCCATGGCAATGCAGGGATCCGGAATTTCCAACGTGGATACCGCTTCCGTTGCAATGAAAGTCAATGACGACGGATTCTACAGCCTGATGGTCGGAGCTTCTGACATGGGAACAGGATGTGATACCATTCTGGCACAGATGGCGGCCGACTGTATGGACTGTGAGATGGAAGATATTATTGTATCCGGCGTGGATACGGATTCTTCTCCGTACGATACCGGATCTTACGCGTCCAGTACGACTTATGTGACCGGAATGGCAGTGATCAAGACCTGTGAGAAACTCAAAGAGAAGATCTGCCTGAAAGGAGCCGAATATCTGGGCTGCGAAAAGGAAGAGGTAGAGTTTGACGGTAAGCGTGTATGGTGTCCGAAGGACGGAAAAGAGATCACCTTAAAAGAAATCGGAAACCGTATCATGTGCGCAAACGAAGAAGCGCTGATGGCTTCAGAGGCTCATTACTCACCAACGTCTCCACCGCCGTTCATGGTTGGTATGGCAGAAGTGGAAGTGGATCTGGAAACTGGAAAAGTGACACCGATTGATTACGTTGCCGTAGTAGACTGTGGTACTGTTGTCAATCCGAGTCTTGCAAGGGTACAGACAGAAGGCGGACTGGTACAGGGAATCGGAATGGCCCTTTATGAGGATGTTGTATATAATCCAAAAGGACAGAATTTCAGCAATTCCTTTATGCAGTACAAGATTCCGACGAGACAGGATACCGGAGAAATCCGCGTGGAATTTGAAAGCAGCTATGAGCCGACCGGACCGTTTGGAGCAAAATCCATCGGAGAGATTGTAATCAACACTCCTTCTCCGGCACTGGCAGCCGCAGTTGCCAATGCAACAGGCGTTCATATCCGGGAGCTTCCGATTACGGCGGAGAAAGTATATATGGGAATGAAACATTCATCATGATGAAAATACACTTTGCGCTTCTTGCGGCAGGAAGAAGCCTTCGTTACGGAAAAGAAGATAAACTGATGGAGCAGATCGGAGGAAGAGAAATTCTCTTCCTCCTGCTTGATAAGACGAGAAAGATTCACGCTTCCTGGAAAGGAAGTACAGTTCTTGTTGTTTCAGGTGAAAAAGAAAAGAGACTCGATATTCCGGAAATCTGTGTAGTCAACAAACATCCGGAGAGGGGGATTTCTTCTTCCATCGCCCTTGCCCTGGAAACGATCCGGCATCAGCCTGAGTGGCAGAGCGGCGACGCGGTATGCTTTTGCGTCTGTGACCAGCCGTTTCTAAAGAGAGAAACACTGGAAGCGATGCTGGAAGGTTTTCAAAGAAGCCGGAAGGGAATCGGCTGTATCGACTGGAATGGCCCGAAAAATCCCTGCGTGTTTCAGGAACGGTATTTTCCGGAACTTTTGAACCTTTCCGGTGATGAAGGCGGGAAGAAAGTTTTGAAACGACATCTGGACGATCTGTACCGTCTGGAGGCAAAAAAAGAGGAAGTCTGGGATATGGATGAGAAGAAGACCGTAGTTGTGCGGGGCGGAGGGGATCTGGCGACAGGAACTGCTTATCTGCTTGCCCAAAAAGGATACCGGGTGCTCGTACTGGAAACCGGATGTCCCGCATGTATCAGACGGCAGGTTGCCTTCTGTGAAGCGGTGTATGAAGGAAGCTGCACCGTGGAAGGAATGACGGCAAGGAAAGTGCTGTCCCGGGAGGAGACAGAAGAGGCCTGGGAATGCGGGGAAGTTCCGGTTTTGATTGACCCGGAATGCAGCTGCCTGTCCTGGCTCCATCCGATTGCTCTGGTGGACGGGATTCTTGCGAAAAAGAATCTGGGGACCACCATCGATATGGCACCGCTGACGATCGGACTTGGGCCGGGATTTACAGCAGGAGTGGATACGGACCTGGTCATTGAAACCATGAGAGGAGAGACTCTTGGGAAAATCTACCGAAGCGGAACAGCCATTCCAAATACCGGAGTGCCAGGTATGATTGCGGGATATGCCAAAGAGCGGGTGATCCATGCACCTTGCAGCGGTGCGATTCGGTATCTGAAACAGGTGGGCGATCTCGTTGAAGAGGGAGAAGTTCTGGCAGTGATCGGGGAAATGGATGTCCGTGCGACGCTCACCGGATACCTGCGCGGTGCAATCAAGGAAGGATACCCGGTCACAAAAGGGTTAAAAATCATGGATATCGATCCAAGAACAGACGGCAATGAGAGATGCTTTGTGATTTCGGATAAAGCGCTTGCCATCGGGGGAAGTGTCTGCCGTGCGCTGGACGAATGGGAGAAAACATGCTTGGAGAATTAGGTCTGGAAAACAAAAGATGCATCGCATTTACGGGTGCCGGCGGAAAGACGACGGCCGTCTATACCTGTGTGCGGGAAATGCGGGAAGAAGGTCTGCCGGCAGCGGCTGTGACAACAACAAAGATGTGGAAGCCGCAGGAAGGATTTCTTCTGTGGCGTGATGACCTCTCCGCAGAGGAAGTCAAAGAATGGATTAGATTACACGGGATGAGGCCGGTGACCATCGGACGGGAACTTCCGGATGGAAAGATCGGATCCATACCCTTAAATGCCCTAAAGACTCTGGTGGATCAGGGAGTCCGTCTGTGTGTGGAAGCAGACGGGGCAAAGGGCAAATGGATCAAAATTCCAAATGACCGGGAGCCTGTGGTGCCGGACTTTTGTGATGCGGTGATAGGGATTCTTAATCAGAAAGCGCTGGGAAAGTCCTTTCTGGAAGTGGCACACCGGTCGGAAATCTGTGCGGAAAGGCTTGGAAAAAGACCGGAGGATCTGGTAGAGATGAAGGACCTTTGCAGACTATGGCTTGACAAAGATGGAATTTTCCAGAATTGCAGACAGATAAAAAGGGCGGTCCTAAGCGGGCTGGAACCGGGGATGGGAGAAGCCCTCTTCAAAGAATACCGTGAGGTTTTTCGATGGATGAGACAACAGGAGATGCCTGTTTATATATGGGAGCGAAATGATGACAGACAGAGAGTTTTTAGAACGGATCAAGAGCCTTTATGAGAAAGACGGAGGGATGATCGTCCGTCTGGCAGAGAAAGGTGGAAAAGTCCGGACATGGATTTTGAAGAACCAGGAAGAACTGAAGAAAGAAAAGACGGAACTGATTCCGGAGAAATGGAAGGAGCGGATCCGGAAATTGTATCAAAAGGCGTCCCTCTCGGGGACTGCCATGGATTGGGATGAAGACGGCGGATTTTTGTTTCTGGAGAATGCAGAAAAAGAAGACCGGATTGTAATCTGCGGAGCAGGGTACGTCGGACATGCACTGGCGAAGCTTTCTGTCTTTGCCGGAATCCGGACTATTGTTCTGGAGGACCGGGAATATTTCGCGGAGCTTGCCAAAAAGAGCGGTGCCCATGAGGTGATCTGCCTTCCATTTGATGAAGCGGTGCGAAGTCTGAACGATGAAAAAAATACCGCCTATGTTGTCATGACAAGAGGGCATGCCTATGATCAGAAATGTCTGATGGAGATTGCCAAAAAAGAATCCTACTATACCGGGATGATGGGAAGCAGAACGAGGGCCGCCATGATGCGGGAAGAACTGGAAAAAGCCGGAATTGACCGGGAATGGACTAAGAGGCTGCATGCACCGATCGGTCTGAAAATCGGCGCGCAGACGCCGGAAGAGATTGCGGTGTCTGTCATGGCAGAGATTCTTCAGGAGAGGAGCAAGGCCGGATGCTCCATGAAGACCGGTTACGAAGTATTTCGTCATGCCCTCGAGAACATGCAGGAGGGAGAACGCTTTGTACTTTCCACGATTCTGGAAAGAAGAGGTTCCGCCCCAAGAAAAGAAGGAACGCATTTTATTGTGTCGGAATCCGGGAACTGTTTTGGAACCATCGGCGGAGGAAAGCTGGAGGCAGATATCGTCCGCGCATCGCAGGAAATGATGAAACAGGGAGAGGACTGGAGAATCGAAGAGTCTGACCTGAATAACCGGGATGCGGCCGATGAAGGGCTCGTATGCGGAGGACATGTGAAAGTCCTGATGGAAACGGGAAAAAACAGATAGAAAGAAAAAACGAGGACTGTGCCGGGATGGCACAGTCCTCGCTGGTTTCTGCTTTGCCTTATCTAATCTTCTTTAAATGTGAGAGAAGTGTCGGTCATGGATGAAATGATCGCAAGAGATTCCAGATGGATACCAAGATCACGGATCTTGTCGCCGCCCTGCTGGAAGCCTTTCTCAATAACGATTCCGGCACCTTCAATGGTAGCCTGTGCATCCTTGACGATGGAGATCAGCCCGAGAAGGGCGCATCCGTTTGCCAGAAAATCGTCGATGATCAGGACATGATCGTCCGGTCCGAGGAACTTCTTGGAGAGAATCACATCGTAAGTACGTTTGTGTGTGAAAGACTCTACCTTGGAATGGTAAACTTCTCCGTCGATATTGATGCTCTGTGCCTTTTTCGCAAAAACAACCGGAACATGGAAATACTGTGCCGCGATACAGGCGATCCCGATTCCGGAAGCTTCGATTGTCAATATTTTTGTAATCTTTTCAGAAGGGAACCGTCTGCGGAATTCCTTTCCGATTTCATTTATTAAGTCAATGTCCATCTGATGATTCAGGAAGCTGTCGACCTTCAGGACATTTCCCGGCTTGACAACCCCGTCTTTTAAGATACGTTCTTTAAGAAGCTGCATGATAATTCCTTCCTTACAAGATTTTTTATTTAACATATATCATACTGAATGGAAAGAAAAATTTCAATGAAAAACTGAAAAATATCCGGAATTTCGTCGAATTTTTTCTCTTTACAATCTGTAAAAGATGTGGTATTATAATCAATGCGTTCACATGACGCAGAAATACACCTATAGCTCAGGGGATAGAGCACCGCCCTCCGGAGGCGGGTGCGGCGGTTCGAATCCGCCTAGGTGTGTAAAAACCTGTCGGATTTTCCGACAGGTTTTTTTTGTTGTTGTCCGGGAAATGTTACGCAGGTTCTTCAGAAAACTTGCGGTTTCGGAGCATCTCAATTTCGCGGCGGTAAGGCGGGAGCGTTTTCTTTGGATTTTCGACGGAAGGGATATAAGGTGTTTCCAGAATCTTTGGTACTTCCATGAAATCCGGATGGTGTACGATGGAAGCAAGAGCCTCAAATCCGATTTCGCCCTGACCGATATTGGCATGGCGGTCTTTTTGTGCGCCCCGCGGATTTTTGCTGTCATTGATATGGAAGACAGCAATCTGGTCTTTTCCGAGAATCCGGTCAAAGGTTTCGATGACACCGTCAAAATCATTCCGGATGTCATATCCGCTGTCATGTGTGTGGCAGGTGTCAAAGCAGACACGAAGCTTTTCATTATAGGTGACGCCGCTATAAATCCGGGCCAGCTCTTCAAAGGAGCGGCCAAGCTCTGAGCCTTTGCCTGCCATCGTTTCCAGCGCGATCTGACAAGGGGTATCTTTTGTCAGTACTTCATTAAGCCCTTTGATGACCTGATCAATCCCGGCATCCACACCGGCGCCGACATGGGCACCAGGATGTAAAATGAGTGTGTGGCTTCTGCAGGCGGAAGTTCGCTCGATTTCCAGAGCGAGAAACTCGACCGCAAGCTGAAAGGTCTCCGGTTTCACAGAATTCCCAAGATTGATAATATAAGGTGCGTGAACGACAATATCAGAAATGTGATGGGAGTTCATAAAATCCCACGCTTCCGGGATACGAAGCTCGCTGATGTCTTTCCGTCTTGTATTCTGAGGCGCGCCGGTATAAAACATAAAGGTATCAGCCTGATAGGAGGCCGCTTCTTTGGCTGAACCAAGCAGCATATCTTTTCCGCTCATCCCGACATGGGAGCCGAGAAGCGGAGTCTGTCTTTTTTCTTTTGTCATAGTGATTTCCTCTCAAAACAATAATGATTTCTGTTATTATATACTAAAAGAGAAAAAAGCGCAAGAGCTCAAAAATATGGTTGTTGGAGATTCTTTCCTATGTTAGAATATAAGGAACGTAATTTTATATAAAAATCAGAGAAATAAAGAAAGAAGGACGAATGAGATGAAAAAACTGGTAGATTTTCTGGAAGAGGAAATGAAAGCAGCATTTGAAAAAGCAGGATATGACGGAAGCTTTGCGAAAGTGACCTTATCTAATCGTCCGGATTTATGTGAATATCAGTGCAATGGAGCGATGGCAGCAGCCAAAACCTACCACAAAGCTCCAATTATGATTGCAGGGGATGTACTGACTCACCTTCAAGAGAGTGAAGCACTGGAGGATGTACAGGCGGTAAATCCGGGATTTATCAATATGAAAGTAAAAAAAGAGTTTCTTTCTTCCTATGCAGAAGAGATGAGAAAGTCCGGGCAGCTTGGGGTAGAGCATGCGGCTCAGAAGAAACGCATCATTATGGATTTTGGAGGCGCAAACGTGGCAAAGCCGCTTCATGTGGGACATCTTCGTTCAGCAGTAATTGGGGAAAGTTTAAAGCGGATTCTGCGGTTTAAGGGACATGAGGTTATCGGAGATGTTCATCTTGGAGACTGGGGATACCAGATGGGACTTGTCATTACAGAGCTTCAGAAACGGAATCCGGATCTTCCGTATTTTGACGAGCAGTTCACCGGTGAATACCCGGAAGAAGCACCGTTTACAATCAATGACCTGGAAGAAATCTATCCATATGCGAGTGCCTATGCAAAGGAGCACGAGGACTATAAAGAAGAAGCTCTGAAAGCGACATTTGAGCTTCAGAACGGAAGAAGAGGATACCGTGCACTCTGGAAGCACATCATGAATGTATCGATTGCCGATCTGAAAAAGAATTATGAAAACCTGAATGTAACATTTGATCTCTGGAAAGGGGAGGCAGATGCACAGCCGTATATTCCGGATATGGTGGAAATGCTTAAAGAAAAAGGATTCGCCCATCTGGATCAGGGGGCTCTCGTGGTATATGTCAAGGAAGAAACCGATACAAAGGAGATTCCGCCGTGCATGATTCTGAAGTCAGACGGAGCAGCCCTCTATGATACGACAGATCTTGCCACACTTGTGGAAAGAGAAGAACTCTATCAGCCGGATGAAGTAATCTATGTGGTAGACAAGCGTCAGGAACTTCACTTTGTACAGGTGTTCCGCTGCGCAAAGAAAACGGGAATTGTTCCGGAGGATACCAAGCTGACTTTCATCGGTTTTGGAACAATGAATGGAAAAGACGGAAAGCCGTTTAAGACAAGAGCAGGCGGTGTCATGCGTCTTTCCGATCTGATTCGTGAAATCAACGAAGAGATGTCCCAGAAGATTGCGGAAAACCGGACAGTTGCTCCGGAGGAGGCTGAAAAGACAGCTCAGATGGTCGGACTGGCAGCATTAAAATACGGAGACCTTTCCAACCAGGCATCCAAAGACTATGTCTTTGATCTGGATAAATTTTCTTCTTTTGAAGGAAATACAGGACCGTACATTCTGTACACCATTGTCCGGATCAAATCCATCCTGAATAAATACGCCGAAAACGGAGGAAATCTGGATACATGTTCCGTGAAAGCACCGCACTCTGATTCTGAGCGGGCGCTGATGCTGGAAGCAGCGAAATTTACCGCAGTCCTGGATCAGGCATATGAAGAGCTTGCTCCTCATAAGATCTGCGGTTACATTTACGATCTGGCAAACAGCTTCAACCGTTTCTACCATGATAACAGAATCCTTGGCGAAGAGGATGAAGAAAAGAAGCAGGGATATATCGCACTGCTTGATCTGGTAAGGACGATTCTGGAGACCTCCATCGATCTGCTTGGATTTGAAGCGCCGGAAAGGATGTAGGACTATGACAGAACGACTGTATAATCAGGATGTCTATACAAAAACCTTTACTGCAACGGTTCTCTCCTGCCAGGAAGCATCCGGCAGGGATGGATATGAAGTAATTCTGGACCGTACCGCCTTCTTTCCGGAAGGCGGAGGGCAGTATGGAGATATCGGATGGCTTTCCGGGATCCGGGTGACGGATACACAGGAGAAAGACGGGGAAGTCATCCATTATACGGAAGAGCCGCTGGAAGCAGGAAGCACGATCGACGGAGAGATAGACTGGAAGATCCGGTTTTCCAGAATGCAGCAGCATACAGCAGAGCACATTTTGTCCGGGCTGGTACATAAACGGTTCGGATATCAGAATGTAGGATTTCATCTCGGAGATGATCTGTGCACCATGGACTTTAACGGACCGGTCACAAAAGAGCAGATGGAAGAGATTGAACAGGAGGCCAACCGGGCTGTTTACCAGAATATCCCGGTTCAGATTCTCTATCCGTCTGAAGAAGAACTGGAAGGAATGGAGTACCGAAGCAAGATTGAAATCGACGGTCAGGTGCGCATTGTCTGGATCCCGGGGTATGACCGGTGTGCCTGCTGCGCTACCCATGTCGGCTCTACCGGAGAAATCGGACAGATCAAAGTGATCGCCATGATGAATTATAAGGGTGGAGTCCGCGTGACAATGGTAAGTGGGGACAGAGCTCTGGCAGATCATGAAAAACGCGAAAAAGATATGAAAGAGATTTCGGCGATGCTTTCTGCAAAAGAAGATGAACTTCCGGAGGCAGTCAGGAGACTGAAGGATGAAAATGAAAACCAGAAGCATCAGATCATTGAACTGCAGAGAAAAATGACTGCCCTGAAGGCACAGCAGGTTCCGGAAGGAACATACAGCCAGTGCCTGTTTGAGACGGATCTGGATCAGACCGGCATCCGGGAACTGATGAATCACGTTCTGGAACGAAGTGTTGCTGTGTGCGCTGTTTTCCTGAAACGGGGCGAGCAGTACCAGTATGTAATCGGAAGCCAGAAAAGGGATATCCGTGATATGGGCAAAAAGCTGAACGAGAGATTTCATGGACGGGGCGGCGGAAAGCCGGGCATGATCCAGGGCTCTCTTACAGGTGACGAAGAGGAAATCAAAGCATATTTTGAGGAGATAATCAATGTTCAATAATCAGCCAAACAGACAGCCGGGAAATCCGTTTGCGAGAATCATTATTCCGATTTTGATTTACTGGGGGATCAATTTCCTTGTGGATATTGTTGTTGTCGCGGCTTATCTGGCTGCGCGTGCACAGGATCTGCTGCATGCCTATGAAAGCCAGACAGCGTTTCAGACATTTATGGAAGAAACACTGACATTTGCGCTGAGCCATTCGACGGAAATTACGTCGGCGGCGGCAGTGCTGGCGCTTCCAATTTATATCTACATGATGAGAAAGGATGAGAAATACCGAAGGTTGTTTACGGTACCGGATCCGGATTCCGGCAAAACACCGGCATGGACCTATCTGTATGCAGTTCTGCTTGGAGTGACAGCCGGAGTTGCGCTGAACAATATCCTGATTCTGAGCAATATCAGCAGCATCAGCGTTTCTTATCAGACAACGTCAGCAGGACTTTACGCTTCACCGGTGATCATCGAAGTGATTGGACTCGGAGTGATTGTACCGGTTCTTGAAGAGTGCCTGTACAGAGGAGTTATTTTCAGAAGAATCCGGGACATGGTAGATGCCAGAAAAGCCATTTTGTTTTCCGCGCTGATTTTTGCCGTTGTGCATGGAAATATTGTACAGTTTCTGTATGCGTTTGTATTCGGACTGCTTTTGTCATATGCCTATGAGACTTACGAAAGTATCAAAGCACCGGTTTTGCTGCACTGTGCAGCAAATCTTGGCTCAGTGCTTCTGACGGAAACGAATGCGTATGAATGGATATTCCAGACACCGCTGAGGATGGGAATTATTACTGTTGTCTGTGCATTTGCGGCGTCTGTGTTCTTTGTACAGATTCGAAATATGGAGAACACAAAAAAAAGCGGGCATGGCCAGCCATAGATTTCAAGCGTACGAATTGGACGTATTTCATTGATTTCAGGCTGTATGAAGGAATAGTCATAAAAAATGTTACAAAATTATTAAAAAACATTGCAAAGAATAGAAGAATAAGATATACTAGACCTTGTAGTGAAAAAAGAAGGACCGAAAGAGTTCGGACATGCAGTTTTAGACAGGAGAGAAGAGAATGAACAAATTTGGGAAGAGACTGGTGATAGCATTGATGGCTAGCTCAATGCTTGCAACTCCGGTTTATGCGGCACCGAATACCGATGAAATCAAAGCTGAAAAGGAACAGAAAGAAAAAGAAGTCGAGTCTGTACAGGCACAGCTTCAGACGATGGTTTCCAAGATTTCTGAGACAGAAGAAAAGCTGGTCAGCAAAGGAGAGGAAATCCAGAAGGCGAAAGAAGATCTCGCCGCAGCTGAGGAAAAACAGCAGCAGCAGTATGAGTCGATGAAAGTCCGGATTAAATATATGTATGAACAGGGCGATACGAAAGCTCTGGAAGATCTGTTTACATCAAACAGCATTGCAGACTTTCTGAATCAGGCAGACTATATTGAAACCGTACATAATTACGACAGAGAAAAGCTTCAGGAATATGTAGAAACAACAAAAAAGATTGAAAACCTGAAAAAGACCCTGGAAGAAGATCTTGCAAATCTGGAAGAGATGCAGACATCTTTCGAAAGCCAGAAAGAACAATTAAGTCAGACACTGGCTGAGAAACAGGCAGAAGTAGAAAATCTTGATCAGGAGCTTCAGGCAGCGATTGCGCAGGCAGCAGCAGAAGAAGAGGCAAGAAGAAAGGCGGAAGAGGAAGCCCGGAGAAAGGCGCAGGAGGAAGCGGCTGCAGCAGCGGCGGAAAGCTCTTCCAGTTCCAATACGACTTCCAGCCAGTCAGGTTCATCGGGAAACCAGAACAGCAATACATCCTCTGGCTCATCCTCGGGGAATACGACATCCAGCAGTGGAAGTTCTAACAGCGGAAGTTCCAGCAGTGGAAGTTCTAATAGTGGAACATCTAACAGCGGAAGCAGCACATCAAAACCGAGTACAGGTTCCGGATCCAGTTCCAGCAGTTCAGGCGGATCCAGCACAAGCAATGCAAGTGCTGCAAGTGTGATTGTAAGCGCTGCAAGAAGCTGTCTTGGTACACCGTATGTATGGGGCGGCAACACACCGGGATCAGGACTTGACTGTTCCGGACTCGTAAAATACTGCCACAGTGTGGCTGGCATCAGCGTAAAGAGAACATCTTCTGCTCTTGGAGCAGGCGGAAAGGCGGTATCCAGCCCGCAGCCGGGAGATGTCGTATGCTATGTTGGACATGTTGGTATCTATATCGGAGGCGGACAGATGATTCACGCACCGCAGCCGGGAGATGTCGTAAAGGTTCAGAGCGTTTACGGAAGCCCATGGTACAGAAGATACTGGTAAAATCAACGTAAAATATAAGAATTCATGAAAAAACGGCTTGCATGGCCGTTTTTTCTATGTTATACTACGAATGTTGCAAAAAAACACGCATGCGGTTACTTTCGGCGGTGCCGGCAAAAGCGCGGTTCCGGAAGGCAGAAACATGCGGAAGTAAAAAACCACAAATATGGAGGAAGAAACATGAGCGTTATTTCAATGAAACAACTTTTGGAAGCCGGTGTTCACTTTGGACATCAGACAAGAAGATGGAACCCTAAGATGGCTGAGTACATCTACACAGAGAGAAACGGAATCTACATCATCGACTTACAGAAATCCGTTGGAAAAGTAGATGAGGCTTATCAGGCAGTATCCGATATTGCAGCAGAAGGCGGAACAATTCTTTTCGTAGGAACAAAGAAACAGGCTCAGGATGCTATCAAAACAGAAGCAGAGCGTTGCGGAATGTTCTATGTAAACGAAAGATGGCTTGGCGGTATGCTGACAAACTTCAAGACAATCCAGAGCAGAATCGAGCGTTTAAAAGAGATCGAAGCAATGGCTGAAGACGGAACATTTGACGTGCTTCCGAAGAAGGAAGTTATCGCATTAAAGAAAGAATGGGAAAAACTTGAGAAAAACCTTGGCGGTATCAAGAACATGAAGAGACTGCCTGACGCTATTTTCGTAGTAGATCCTAAGAAAGAAAGAATCTGTGTTCAGGAAGCACATACACTTGGAATTCCGCTGATCGGTATCGCTGATACAAACTGTGATCCGGAAGAACTGGATTATGTAATCCCGGGAAATGACGATGCAATCAGAGCAGTTAAACTGATCGTTTCCAAGATGGCAGACGCTGTTGTAGAAGCAAATCAGGGAGCAACTGGCGAAGAAGTATTCGAAGGCGAAGATACAGAGGCAGTTGAAGAGGCAGAAGAAACTGTAGAAGAATAATCCATTTCGACTAAGATTCAGGAGGAAAGCAAAATGGCAGTTACAGCAAGCATGGTAAAAGAATTAAGAGAAATGACAGGCGCAGGAATGATGGACTGTAAAAAAGCTCTTAGTGAAACAAACGGCGATATGGACGCAGCCGTTGAATATTTAAGAAAAAATGGTCAGGCAAAGGCTGAAAAGAAAGCTGGAAGAATTGCAGCAGAAGGTCTTGTTAAAGCAGCTGTAAAAGATGACAAGGTAGCAGCAATCGTAGAAGTAAACTCTGAAACAGACTTCGTTGCAAAGAACGCAGAGTTCCAGGGATTTGTTGATGCTGTAGTAAATCAGGCTCTGAATACAGATGCAGCTGATATGGACGCATTCATGGCTGAGGCATGGAATGCAGATCCGTCCAAGACAGTTCAGGATGCTCTGACAGAAAAGATCTCTGTGATCGGAGAAAAACTGAACATCAGAAGATTTGAGAAAATCACATCTGAAGGATGCGTTGTTGCATACATTCACG
Source organism: Pseudoflavonifractor sp. BSD2780061688st1 E11 (assembly GCF_005844125.1). Classification (NCBI taxonomy): domain Bacteria; kingdom Bacillati; phylum Bacillota; class Clostridia; order Eubacteriales; family Oscillospiraceae; genus Pseudoflavonifractor; species Pseudoflavonifractor sp. BSD2780061688st1 E11. The sequence goes on along the minus strand of NZ_SPHM01000002.1, from coordinate 38,821 downwards.
GCGGCGGAAGAATCGGTGTTCTTGTAGAAGCTGATACAAACGTTGTAAACGATGAAATCAAAGCATGCTTAAAGAACGTAGCAATGCAGGTAGCAGCTATGTCTCCGAAGTATGTATCCCGTGATGAAGTTTCTCAGGAATTCATGGATCACGAAAAAGAAATCCTTCTTGCTCAGGCTAAGAAAGAAAATCCGAACAAGCCGGACAACATTATCGAAAAGATGATCATCGGACGTCTCAACAAAGAACTCAAAGAGTTCTGTCTGTTAGATCAGGTATACGTTCAGGACAGCGACCTGACAGTTGGAAAATATGTAGAAAAAGTTGCAAAAGAGAACAACGCAGAAGTTACTGTTAAGAAATTCGTTCGTTTTGAAACAGGCGAAGGAATCGAAAAGAAAGTTGACGACTTTGCAGCAGAAGTAGCAGCTCAGGCTGGTATGTAATTTTTAAAAAGTATTAAGGCCCTTGAAGATACCCGTTTTGCGGGATTTTCAAGGGCTTTTTTGTATCGAATAAAATTGACCGCTTTTATAACACAACAAAAGGTGATATAATGTTCCAAGACAGTGACTTAAAGTAAAAAGGAGATGAAGGATGAAACGATTGGCTGCGGGGATTCTCTGCCTTGCAGGAGCGGTGCTCCTTTGTGGAGCCTGGACGCAATTTCGCTGGAATCAGTTTGAGATACCTGAGATTATTGGTTCGGAAATTGCCGGTGTTGGAAAATCCGAGGATGAAGCATGCCGGGAGTGGTTTTCAGATTATACAGATGCGCTTCAGGGAATGAATGTGCCGTACGAATACCGGATTTACGATGCCGTTCTGAATCAGGTGGAAGTGCTGGACGGCAATGGTTATGTGCAGCTGGATTACACCATGGTACCGGCCGCTGTGAACAGTGAAATTATTCAGAATCTGGAACTGGTGTATCTGGGCGGTCAGGGAGCGGACCACGCCCTGTCCGGTATTGATTCAAGATATCTTTACCGGGGACAGATGGTAGTAAGACTGGAGGAGGAAAACGGAATCTATAAGATTACGGAAAAAATGCGTCCGGTGGATTATCAGATTCAGTCTCCGGAATTTCAGGAGGAGATCCGGACACCTCAAACCCAGCATTATGCGATGCGGACAGACAGAGAAGAGACCTATTATATTGATGACGGAGTGCTTTATGTTACCTATGACGGCGGAGGGACCTTTGCAGAGGTACCGGATGGCTATGAAAGAGTCTGCCGGGAGACAAACGGCCTGTATGATGAAAACCTGGAGGATGGAAGTTATCTGATATCTCCGGAGTTTACCGCATTTCTCGGATTTGACAGTGAGGGGACTGTTATGATTTACAGTACCGATCAGGGAGCAGTCTGGCAGGAGAGCAGGATCACAGATCTGGGATATAAAGCGGGTACGTACCTGTCAAGAATCGGAGATGGCTGTGTAGCGGTTTTTGCTATGGACCGGTCGCTCGGAACGGATTATTATGGGATCTGGATGACGGACGATATGAAAACATGGAGACAGATTTCCACTGGCGAGAGCATGATGACCAATGTAAGTGCCGCGTTCTGGGTCGATGCTCAGACAGGATATTATGCATCCGGACAGGAGCAGAGTGTATTTTATTGGACTGTCGATCAGGGACAGACCTGGCAGGAAATCACGCTTCCTCAGGCGGATGCGGTTATCGAAAAGATGGGATACAATCCATTTGACCAGGTGGAGCAGTTCTATCTGGAAAACGGTGTTTATTATATGGTCGTTGGGCAGGGGGACGATGGAGATTATACGGATCAGGGAAATCTGATCAAAGCATTGTTCCGGTCCGAGGATGGAGAACAGTTTACATTTGAAAAAGAAATCACAGATTCTTTGCAGGAAGCAGGATAGGAGGACAAGATGACGAAGAAAATTTGGAGATTACTTTGCATTCTTTCGCTGTTTCTTGCGGGAATGCTTTTATTTGAAGGAGGAATCCTGTTTTTTCAGTATGGGGCAAGACGGGAAGGCCTTTACTCCGCTTTTGCAGGAGGATGTGCCGCACTGTTTTTCCTGACTGCATTTGTGAGAAGCTTTGGAGAAGAAGGACAGAAAGAATACAAAACCTGGAAGATGGCTCTTGCGGAAGGGAGTGCTGCACTTGTCTCCACAGGGGCGGCCCTTTATGTATTCCGGTATCAGCCGTTGGGTTTTCAGTTCAGGACTGCCGGAATTGTACTGTGTGCGGCTCTGGTTTTTATCTGGCAGAGCCTGTTCAGCAGAAAAAGCAGACGGTTGCAGGAAGAAAAGATGAAAAAGACACTGATGGGGCTGTTCCCTGAATGCCGCGATCAGACTCAGCTTACAGAAGCCCCCCGGATTGATGAGCAGGTGCAGAAGACTCTTCTGGTAAAAATGCAGATCTGGGAGCTCAGATGGTGTATTGGACTTCTGGCCGTGGGACTGATTGCAGGCCTGGCGGCGAATATTAGAGGGAACTGGCAGATCTGGTTCCTTGGACTGGTCATTGCAGTGGGATTTGCGTGGCTTTGCGGAAGAGACAGTATCCACACGGCAAGAATTCTGTCAGAATTTGTGGAAAGGCAGCAGAGCAGAGAGATGATTATTTTTTTCCTGTGCTACTACAGCAGGGCCAAAAGACGGTGGGAAAGCATGATTCCGACACTGCAGATCTATCTTCCGATTGCACTCTGCCAGAGCTCGGAATACGATAAAGCGCTGGACCTGCTTGCGTGTATGAAGAAACGGCCGGAGGAAGAGGCGTATTATCTTGTATGGGAGGCAGAAGCGCTGAAGGCAAAAGAGGACTGGGGTGCCCTGAAAGAGACGCTTGGAAAACTGAAAGAGGCAATTCCTCACATGCCGAAAGCAAGACGTGCTGAGATGGAAGAGAAGTATCAGGCATACGAAAGAATATGGAAAGAGAAAGGGGAATGATGGTATGAGAGAGAGTGATTCCGCCACACTAATGACTGAGGGATCAATTTGGAAGAAGATTACTTTTTTTGCAGTGCCCATTTTTCTGGGCAATCTGTTTCAACAGATGTATAATACAGCGGATTCGCTGATAGTCGGTAATTTTCTTGGAAGCAATGCGCTGGCTGCGGTCAGCTCGTCAGGAAATCTGATCTATCTGATGATCGGATTTTTCAATGGAATCGCACTTGGAGCAGGAGTTGTGATTGCGCGATATTTTGGGGCAAGAGACCAGGAGAACGTGGAGAAGGCAGTACATACAACGGTAGCTTTCGGAATCGTGGCGAGTATTGTCCTGACGATTGTCGGAGTATTCTTTGCCCCTCAGATTCTTGTCTGGATGCAGACGCCGGCTAATGTCATGCCGGAGTCAACGGAATATTTCCGGGTCTACTTTATGGGATCCGCGGGATTTGTCATGTACAATATGTTCGTAGGAATCCTGCAGGCAGTGGGAGACAGCAAACATCCATTGTATTATCTGATTCTGTCATCCATAATTAATGTAGTTCTGGATATTGTGTTTATTACGGTATTTGATATGGGAGTGGGCGGAGCTGCCTTTGCTACCGATATTTCTCAGGTGGTCAGCGCTGTACTCTGTATGATCCAGTTGATGCGGTCCAAAGCGGAATACCGTCTGAACCTGCGGAAAATCCGGTTTGAATGGGATATCTTTAAACAGGTGATTCAGTTCGGTCTTCCATCCGGATTTCAGAATTCCATCATCGCCATTGCAAATGTTGTAGTACAGTCCAATATCAATTCCTTTGGCGAAATGGCCATGGCAGGATGCGGAGCATACTCCAAAATCGAGGGGTTCGGATTCCTGCCGATCACCAGCTTCACAATGGCGCTTACCACATTTGTCAGTCAGAATCTGGGAGCGAAGAATTATGAGCGCACGAAAAAGGGTGCAAGATTCGGTATTGCCTGTGCCATGATTCTGGCGGAGGTCATTGGCATTATTATCTTTATTGCGGCACCGGTCTTTGTCGCGGCGTTTGACCGGACACCGGAGGTGATTGTATTTGGAACCGAGAGGGCACGGACATCTGCGCTGTTCTACTTCCTGCTGGCGTATTCGCACTCTATAGCGGCGGTACTGAGAGGAGCCGGCAAATCAGTTATACCTATGATTGTCATGATGATTTTCTGGTGCGTGATCCGTGTGGCGGTGCTGACAGGCGTGTCGATTTTGATTCCGTCCATTGCGGTAGTTTACTGGATCTATCCGCTGACATGGACTTTGAGTTCTGTCGCATTTTTTATCTACTATAAAAAGGCAAACTGGCTGTATGCCTTTTAAGACAAAGAGAGCTTCGGTATTGAACTGTCCGATACACAGGACATTCAGACCGGAGCTTTTTTGCGCATTTATGAAGATTATTAAGAAAAACGAAAGATTGATCGAAGCAGATTGACAAACATAATATCCTAGTGTACTATTTAACTAGTTCACTGATACAGAAAGGAGGACAAAAATGGAATATCGTGTTGAAGCACCGATCTACATGCAGGTTATCAGAGATATTAAAAAACGGATCGTCCGCAGACAGCTGCTTCCCGGAGAAAAGCTTCCGTCCAACAGAGAGCTTGCCGTTCTTTATAAGGTGAATCCGAATACGGCGGCAAGAATCTATAAAGAGATGGAAGCGGAAGGATATTGTTATACAAAGCGGGGACTTGGAACTTTCATTACGGAGGACGAAAAGATGCAGGAAGAGTTAAGGAAAGAGATGGCAGAGGCACTATTAAGTGGATTTATAAAAGAAATGCTGGATCTTGGATTTAGTAAAAACGAAATCATTACCCGGATAGAAGCATTTGATGAGGAGGAAGAGTTATGATTGCAGAAAGCAGAAGACTGACCAAGGCATTTATGGGAAAGAAAGCGGTAAAGGATGTTTCGCTGAAGATACGAAGTGGATCAATTTACGGGCTTCTTGGACCGAATGGAAGTGGGAAAACAACCTGGATGAAGATGATGACAGGATTTATCAAGCCGACACAGGGGGAAGTTGTTTTTGACGGGGCTCCATGGAATTACCGGGCGAAGAATCAGGTTGCCTACATGTCAACAGAGCCGTTTTACTACGATTTTATGAATATCGGCATGGTAGGAAAATACTACAGCGACTTTTTTGAAGAATTTGATCAGAAAAAGTTTCACGATCTGATTGCTAAAGTAGGTCTCTCGGAAGAAATGAAAATGCGGGAGATTTCCACCGGTATGATGGCAAAGCTGAAGGTGATCGCAACGCTTTCGAGAAAAGCGATGCTGTACATGCTGGATGAACCGCTAAATGGTATCGATCTGAAGGCAAGAGAAGAGATTATTGATGTCATTCTGACAACAGTCAGCGAGAAAAATGCAGTGATCATTTCTACACATCTGATTGAGGAGATTGAGTCCTTTATCGACCACGCCATCTTTATGAAAGACGGCAGTGTGATTTATGAATGTGACGTAGAAGAAGAACGAATGCGTTCCGGAAGAAGCGCGGCTGATCTGTACAGGGAACTGATGTAAAGGGGGAAGGAAAATGGGAAATCTGATTAAGTATGAATGGAGAAAGCAAAGACTGACTAGAATTTTGATCTTGGCCTGCCTTCTGGCTTTTATTGTACTTTTTTTAATCGGCGGTCTGATCAAAAATGAAACCATAGTTGCGGTCAGTATTTTAATTATCACATTCGCAGGGATGTTTGGCATCTTTTACGTAGGAATTGAAAATCTGGTGATTTTAAACAGGGACCTGAAGACAAAGCAGAGTTATATGCTCTGGATGGTACCGCATTCCACATACGAGATTCTTGGAGCAAAACTGATTGCAGGAATTCTTCAGATGGTATTTGTCTTTCTTGCATTTTTTGCTGCAGGAGTGGTAACCGTCACTGTGACAGCGGCAAGTGAAGGATCTCTGGGAGATCTTTTGAGATCTTTGGGACGGCTCTTTAAGGAAGTCACAAACAGTAATGTTGACTGGGGGGCTTTTTTCGGAGTCTGCCTGCTTCTTCTGATCTCCTGGATTAATGTAATGATGGTAGGTTTTCTCGCAATCATTCTGACAAGAACGGTGCTGCTGAATGCAAGATTTGGAGGAGTGATTGCAGTGATCGTATTTTTCCTGATCAACATCGGGATTGAGAGGATCTATGTACTTTTCGATTCCCTCATTGATATGGCACCGCTTGGCGGGATGGGCGGAGTCAGCCTCTTTGACTACATTTTCTATATTGTCATGACAGTCCTGGCATTTTTCCTGACCGGATGGATTGCAGATGAGAAGCTGAGTGTCTGATAGAAGGAAGATCATAAAAAATACTTATAATATAATTAAAAATCATAATATGTCACGAGTGTGATTCGGGTATATAATGGATGTAACACTGGAAAAGAAGAAATGAAAACACTCGTGATCGGAGGTGTCGCGGCCGGAACTAAGGCTGCTGCAAAACTGAAAAGAGAAGACCGCAGCGCAGAGGTGACCCTGCTTACAAAAAGCAGAGAGATCTCCTATGCAGGCTGTGGTCTTCCATATTATGTAGGAGGACTGATTGAAACAGAAGAGGAGCTGATTGTTAATACACCGGAAAAATTTGCAGGTCTCACAGGTGTGCAGGTGCTGACCGGGAGAGAGGCGGTTGGTCTTGATCCGGAACGGAAATCCGTACATGTAAAAAATCTGGATGACGGCACGGAAGAGGAGTATACCTACGACAACCTGATTCTTGCTGTCGGAGCGTCTGCCATTGTCCCGGATGTGCCGGGAATCCGCCTTCCGGGGGTATTTCAGATGCGGACACCGGAGGATGCCCAAAATATGAGGTCCTATATGGAGGAGCATGAGGTCAGACGTGCGGTGGTGGCAGGAGGCGGTTTCATCGGACTGGAAATTGCGGAAAACCTCCATGCCAAAGGAATTGCAGTGACGGTCATTGATATGGCGCCTCAGATCATGCCAAATGTTCTTGACCCGGAAATGGCGGCCTATGCGAAGCGCCATCTTCAGAAGAAGGGAATCCGGATTCAGACAGGCACTGCGTTGAAAGCAGTACTTGGCGGGGAAAAGGCGTCCGGTATTCAGACGGATCAGGGAACGATTCAGTCAGATATGGTCGTTGTTTCAATCGGAATCCGTCCGAATACTGCATTTTTGAAGGACAGCGGAATTAAGATGGACAGAGGAACCATTGTAGTGGACGGACAGATGAGGACGAACCTTCCGGACGTGTACGCGGCAGGAGACTGCGTTGTCGTAAAGAACCGGATTACCGGGAAACCGCAGTGGTCAGCCATGGGATCTTCCGCAAACTATGAAGGAAGAACACTGGCACAGATTCTTGCCGGAAAAGAAAAGAACTATCCGGGCGTACTTGGGACAGGCGTCGTAAAGCTCCCGGGAATGAATGTAGGAAGAACCGGCCTTACCGAGGTGCAGGCAAAGGAAGCAGGGTATGATGTAGAAACGGTTCTTGCCGTGACAGATGATAAAGCCCATTATTATCCGGATGCAGATTCCTTTGCGACAAAGATGATTGCAGACCGTACAACCCACAAACTTCTTGGAATCCAGGTGCTTGGGGCCGGAGCAGCAGATAAGATGACAGATATTGCCGCAACGGCAATTGCGATGGATGCCCGGCTGGAAGATCTGGAGAATCTGGATCTGGCCTATGCGCCGCCGTTTTCCACGGCGATCCATCCGCTTGTACAGGCAGCGTATATTCTGGAAAACAAAATCAGCGGAGAAATGGTCAGCATGACTCCGGCGGAGTATGCCGAAGGAAAAGCAAAAGGCTATAAGGTGGTAGACGTCTGCCCGAATCCGCAGATTGCAGGAGCATTTTATGTGAATCTTTCCTCAGTCAACGGACCGATTGACGGGCTTGACAAAGACGAAAAGCTGCTGCTTGTCTGCCTGAAAGGCAAAAGAAGCTATTTCCTTCAGAACCGGTTAAAGGCATATGGATATACAAACACAGTCGTGCTTGAAGGTGCCCAGTACTTTAATGATGTCAAAGTAGAAGGGGTAAAATTCAAGGTTTCCCCGGAAGATATTACGAGAGTAAAGGCTCTGGGATTTCTTCAGGATAAGCGGACCGAGGACTGCTTTAACGCCCGCGTCATCACACGAAACGGAAAGATTACCGCGGAGGAAAGCCGTGTAATTGCCGAGGCGGCAGAGAAGTTCGGAAGCGGGGAAATCACCATGACCTCCCGGCTTACCATTGAGATTCAGAAAGTACCATATGCGAATATCGAACCGCTGCGGGAATTCCTGGCGGATGCAGGACTGGAAACGGGCGGTACCGGATCGAAGGTACGTCCGGTGGTATCCTGTAAAGGAACGACCTGCCAGTATGGACTGATTGATACCTTCCATCTGTCGGAAGTGATCCATGAGCGGTTTTATCACGGCTACAATCAGGTGAAGCTTCCGCACAAGTTCAAGATTGCGGTAGGCGGATGTCCGAATAACTGTGTGAAACCGGATCTTAATGATCTTGGAATTATCGGGCAGAGAGTTCCGGCTGTGGATCTCTCCAGGTGCCGCGGCTGTAAAGTCTGCCAGGTGGAAAACAACTGCCCGATCCATGTGGCAAGGATGGAAGATGGAAAGATCCGGATCGATGGAAGTCAGTGTAATCACTGCGGACGTTGTGTGGGGAAATGCCCATTTGGCGCAGTGAATACGGAGACGGAAGGATACAGAGTTTACATCGGAGGAAGATGGGGTAAGAAAGTGGCTCACGGACGTGCTCTGGAAAGGGTATTTACAAGTGAAGAAGAAGTACTGGATGTTGTAGAAAAGGCAATTCTTCTCTTCCGTGAACAGGGAATTACCGGAGAGCGTTTTGCCGATACGATTGAACGTCTCGGATTTGAAAACGTACAGAGTCAGATTCTTTCTGATGAACTTCTTGAAAGAAAGCAGGAAAATCTGGCTGCACAGAAACATTTGAAAGGCGGAGCAACCTGTTAAGGATGAAGGAGAAGAGTTCAGGGATGCAGTATTTTACTGTGTCCCTGCTCTTGTTTTTAAGCTATAATTAAAAGTAAGAAAAGCGAGGAAAAGGAGGAAGAAGGAAATGGCATTATTACATGTGGATTTTTTCTCGGAAGTTCTGGAAAAGTGTATGAATATGGATGTGATCCTTCCGCAGAATACGACCAGTCAGATTGGAATGAAAGGAAATGCAAAGGCTGGAAAATACAAAACAGTCTATCTGCTCCATGGAATGAGTGATGATCATACAACCTGGCAGCGGAGGACGTCCATTGAACGATATGTCAGTGAATACGGGATTGCGGTAGTTATGCCGGATGCAGGGCTTGGATTTTATACAGATACGAAATACGGACTTCCTTACTGGACTTTTTTTTCACAGGAGCTTCCAAAAATCTGCCGTGAATTTTTTCCACAGTTGTCGGAAAAGAGGGAGGATACGCTGGCAGCCGGACTTTCCATGGGAGGATACGGAGCGTGGAAACTTGGCCTTGGAGCACCGGAGACATTCGGTGCAGCGGCATCTATGTCCGGAGTACTGGATGTAGCAAGAAGGGTAAAAGAAGAGGCTGCGGACATTGCGAGAAAACCGTCCGGTTTCTGGGAAGGAATCTTTGGAAATCCGGACAGGATTGCCGGATCGTCAAATGATCTGAAATATCTGGCAAAGAAACTGAAAGAAGAACAGAAACCGGAGCCAAGGCTGTTTGCCTGGTGCGGGACGGAGGATTTCCTGTATCAGAACAATCTGGATATGTGGGAAGAAATGAAGCGGCTCGGATATGAAGTTACAACCACAAGTTCCAGCGGAGACCACCAGTGGAAATACTGGGATGAGCAGATTCAGACGATTCTGGAATGGTGGATAAAATAAAGAAGTGAAAAGAATGAAACCACAAGAAGCGAAAGGAGTCACCTGGAAAAGCCTGCTGATAGCGGCTGTTCTTCTGATTGGCTGTGTCGTGTTTTATTTTGGTGTTTACCGCAAGGCGAATGAACCGGTTGCCGTACTGGATCGGACCAATGCGGCTCCCGCCGTTCATACATTATCAGAAGTGACCGAAATTCTTATGCAATATGATGATTTCTTTACAGAAGAGATGGTGGAACACCTCTCTCTCGAACAGAATTTTGGTACTTATATTATTCCTGGCCTGAAATCCACCAGAACGGTAAACAGTAAAACAGGTCAGTCAGACATCTGCACTTCCATGACGCCGCAGGGAATGGATGTGACGGAAGACTCTATTTTTGTAAGCGCGTACTGCCATACTAAAAAACACAATTCCGTACTGTATCAGATTGACAAAAAATCCGGGCGGTTTGTAAAAGAAATTATTATGCCAAACAGGACTCATGCCGGCGGCATTGCGTATGACAACCTGAATCAGGTGCTGTGGGTTTCAGATATGCTGAACGGGGAGGCAGCGGTAAGCTTGTATACAATGGAAGCTCTGGAAAACTATCAGTATGACAAGACAAAAAAGCCCCTTCCATTTTTGGAAACCCATGCGTTGGAGGGGCTTGCAAGAAATTCTTTCATGGCATTTCGGGGAGGGAGCCTTTATGCTGGATATTTTTCTCTTTCCGGGGACAGCATCATCAATCGGTATTCGGTGGATTTTGAAATCAATGAACAGAATAAGGAGGAATATGAGGAGCTGAACAGGGAGAGGGAACTGTTCAGCAATGTTGCAATTGACCAGGAATGGGCGGATATTCTTTCTCAGGTTCAGGGACTGGAGGTGTTCGGAAACTATCTGTTCCTTTCCCAGTCCTACGGATTTTCAGATTCCAAACTCCGTATTTATGAAAGATCTGTCATTGAATCAGAGAAATACAGTCTGAAGAAGAAAGAAGAGATTAAAAGCTTTTCGCTTCCCAACCGTATGGAACAGATCTGTATTCAGGATGGACGGCTCTATATGCTGTTTGAATCCGGTGCCTATGTTTACCGCGGCATCCCGGTCAACTGTGTCGACCGGATTATTTCGGTTGATCTGAAGGATGTCCTGAAGAATCTTGATTAGCTGAGGAGAGAAACGGGTTTTTCTGAATATGACGGTAAATCAGTGAAGCAATAACTTCGATATCCTCCTTCATACCATCCTCAATCCAGTGCAGAAAAATATTATAAAGCGCTCCGGAATAGTAGTAGAGCTCGTATTTCCTCGGGGAATCCGAATCTGCCATACCCGCAATGGTCAGCATATAAAAGTCCAGACCGTGCAGGATGATTTCGGAGCGGTTTGATTTTTTCAGGCAAAGCGCATAGTCTGCATATTTCTGAAGATAGCGCAGACCGTGGAGAATGTGATCATAAGTCTGAAAGCCGTTCTGAAGTTCTGGAAAATCATTGGCAAGCGACAAAGCATATTCTTTAATGATGCGAAACATATAGTCCATCAGAATCTCATCTTTGGAATGATAATTGCGGTAATAGGACATCCGGGATACACCGGCTCTTTCAGTAATATCGGTAATGGTGATGTCGTCATAATCCTTTGTGTGCATCAGCTGCAAAAGCGCATCCATGATGCAGCGTTTTGTAAAAGAAGGGCCTTTGCGTACCCGGCTGGATGAATTCATGAACAAAACCTCCTGATTTGTAACAAAAATGTAAAAGTATCTTGCTTTCCCTAAAAGCAAATGTTACAATTGTAACATTTAGTAATATGCCAGTAGTTTAGCAGAAAAACTGGGGAAAAGCAAGAGATACGGGAGGATGGATCATGCAGTTTGGTATTGTAAGTGACAGTTCCTGTGATCTGCCTGAGGCATATTTGCAGGCGGAACAGGTACAGATAGTATCATTTTATATTTCTTTTGACGGAGAAAATTATTATCAGGAGGGAAAGCAGATCTCTATTCCGGATTTTTATCAGAAGATGGCAGACAATCCGGACTGCTTTCCAAAGACATCCATGCCATCTGTTCAGGACTATGTGGATGCATTTGTCCCATTTGTCAAAGACGGAATGCCGGTACTATGTATCTGCCTTTCCAAGAAGCTGAGCGGCTCCATGCAGGCCGCCGTCAATGCGAAACAGGTAGTGGAAGAGCAGTATGAGGGGGCAAGAATTGAGATTCTGGATTCGGCCCTTGCAACTGCATTACAGGGAATGCTTGTAAAAGCAGCTGTGGAAATCCGTAATGCGGGAGAATCCCTCGATGAGGCAGTCAGATGTCTGGGGGAAATTCGTAAAAGCGGTCATATTTTCTTTACAACAGATGATTTAAAATATCTGGAACATGGTGGAAGAATCGGAAAAGCTGCTTCTGTCGCAGGAAGCGTGCTGAAGATCAAGCCTCTTCTGCAGTTTTATGACGGAGAGCTCGGACCGGCAGAGCTTTGCCGGGGGAGGAAGAAGTCAATTTTAAAGCTCATCGAAAAAATGGAGACATATATGGAAGAGCATGACATTCATCCGGAGGATTATTATATTGTGACCGGAGTCGGGCTGTGGGTGGAAGAGTATGAGCAGTTTAAAAACCAGCTGGCGGAAAGACTGGAAGAAGCCGGTTTTCATGTGGCACAGTGGGAAGATATTCAGATCGGTGCCACCATTGGTGTACATACCGGACCATATCCTCTTGGTACCGGACTATTGAAGCGATGGAAAAAGGAATGTAGCTTTTTGTCGTTTTTCAGCAGCATTTTGTCGATAAGTGTAGTTTTTCCTGTTATTTTCAAAGAAAGTCGTTATGATAGTAGCGGAGGTTGGAAGGAGGAAAACATGCAGCTGATTTACGAAACATTGAGAAGTTTGGGTTTGACTTCAAAATATCAGGGATATCAGCAGCTGGCCGAGGCAACAAAGATCGTACTGGAAAACGACAACTTCATGCTGAATGTAACGAAGAATATTTATCCGGAGGTGGCATTCAGGCTGAAGGTGACTTCGCAGAGTGTAGAGCGGAATATCCGGACAGCGATAGAAGTATGCTGGAGGCAGAGCGGGCCGGAAGGCTTCAGCAAAATTGCGGGCTGTAAAATAACAAGAATTCCAACAAATGCAGAGTTTATAGACATGTTCGCCTTCTACATCAAAACTCATAGCTGATGAGGGATAAGGACTAAAAGAATCGCATACATCATTTTTGGGGACGTGTTCCGGTGTAACGGTACACGTCCCCAAAATTATTCTAAATGGAGGGTGGACGCTTTACAAATAGAAAAAAGATGATTATAATAGGTGGAAGTCAGGGGGCGGTTTTGTGGAAAGAGCAAATGAGTTTGAGTTGCCGGTACATTTTATCATGGCGGTATTCGGAGGATTTGTAGGTGCATATGCCATACTTGCAAGGATGAAGGTGTTCGGATCTGCGCAGACAGCAAACTTGATTGAGCTGGTGTGCAGTGTTCTGGGAAGGAATCCGGAGGAGGTGCTGACCAGGGTGGCGGCACTGTTGGTATACATGAGCGCAATGGTCGTTGCGGCGGTTCTCGCAAAAAAAGTACAATGGAATCTGAAGTATCTGGCAATTTTTCTGGACGCTTCTGCAATTCTGGCAGTTGGATATTTTCCGGAGAATATGGATCCGGTGATGGCGCTTTATCCGGTTTTTTTTGTCACGGCTTTTCAGTGGTGTGTGTTTCAGGGAGCAAAAGGATATACAAGCTCCACGATTTTTTCTACAAATAATCTAAAACAGACCGTCTTTGCCATAACAGAATATTTCCTATACAGAAAAGAAGAGAAAGTCCGTAAAGAGAAAGCGGAAAAGGCTCTTGTTTTTGGAGGTACGCTTCTTAGTTTTCATATTGGTGTCGGGTTTTGTTATCTGATATGGCTGCAGTATGGAATTCACAGTGTCTGGTTCGGGAGCATTCCTCTTCTGGCAGGGGCAGTGCTCCTTGTGATTCAGGATGTGAGGGCAAAAGCATATACACGGGAGCAGGATTCCGTTTCCTGTTCGTAACGATAAAAAACAGACTGCGGGGCAGTCTGTTTTGTTTGTCTTTACAATCGCAGCGAAAGAAAATCAGATCTCCATTTTCTTATAAGCCTCTTCAGGATCCAATGTGTAGGTTCCATCTTCGAACTGAAAGAGAGGAATCCCGATCGTATGTCCGTTCCGGACTTCTTCAAAAAGATCCATTGTGTCGCGAAGCTTCAGAAACCGTTTCAGATTTGCTGTTGACTTTGTAATATCAAAATAATTGTACTGGATACTGTCATCTGCATGCTCTTTTAAGTATGCTTTTGTATCAAGGCAGTCTCCGCAAATATCAGAACCATAAATAATGACTTTCATACCGTATATGCTCCTTTTTTGTTTTACTATAACATGGACCAAAGAAAAGTACAATATGAGATCTTCTGTTCTGAGTATGGTCTTCGGAAGAAAAAAACATTTTACATTTTGCCCGGATCGTGTAGAATAAAAGATGGATGTATGGGAGAGATGGGAAACGCCAGAAAAAAGGAGTAGTGAAAGAATGAATCAGATTAGAAAGCGTGCGCAAGAGAAGAGGGAAGAGATCTGCAGGGACAGAAGATACCTGCATCAGAATCCGGAAATCGGAATGGATCTTCCAGGGACGGTTTCCTATATCGGTGAACGTCTCTCAGAGATGGGAATTAAATGGAACTTCTGTGGAGGAGAACTTTCGGAAAAAATGACTGCAGATTATATGGAAGCAGGATTTCCGGAGATGAAAAAAGCAGTAGGAATTACGGCAGTGATCGGACAGGGAAGTCCGTGTATTCTTTTAAGGGCGGATATGGACGCACTTCCGATCCGTGAGGAGACGGGCCTTCCGTATTGTTCTACGAATGGATACGGACACATGTGCGGACATGACAGTCATGCAGCCATGCTTCTTGGGGCCGCAGGAATTTTGAAAGAAATGGAGAGTGAACTTTGCGGATCGGTCAAGCTTTTATTTCAGCCGGGAGAAGAGACAGGCGCGGGGGCAAAGATGATGGTCGCGGGAGGCGCCTTGAGAAATCCGGATGTTGATGCGGCTTTCGGACTGCATGTGCAGCCGCTTCAGGAAACAGGGCGGGTCGGTTACTGCAGAGGGGTAAATTCTGCATCGCTTGATACCTTTATTGTAAAAATCAAAGGAAAAGGCGGACACAGTTCCCAGCCTCAGATCTGCGTGGACCCGTTGATGATTTTGAATCAGGTATATCAGGCGGTCAACCTGCTTGTGACAAGAGAGGTGGATCCGGCTGCCATGGCAACTCTGACCTGCGGAGTCGTAAAGGGAGGAACAGCTGTCAATATCATTCCTGATACAGCAGAACTCCATATTGGAGTCCGTACTCTGGATTTAGGAGCATCGGAGCATCTACGCAGACGGATTCCGGAGGTCATTGACCATTATGTACGGGCCTGGAACGGGGATTATGAAATGACAGTATTTCAGACGCCGTGTACATACAGCGACAGAAAATTTGTAAAAGAAATGCTGCCTTTTCTAGAAGAGACTGCAGGCAGAGAAAATGTAGAGGAAATTCCGCCGATGAGCGGGACAGAAGATTTTGGATATGTCACAAGAGAAGTACCGGGAATGTTTGTGTTTATCGGGGCGGGAAAAGAGGGGAATGCCCCGCTTCACAATGCACACATGGTACTTGACGAGGAGGTTTTACCGATCGGGGCAGCCATCTACGCGGATGCGGCCGTGTCATGGCTGAAGAAAAAAAGGAACGAGGAGTAAAACATGAATCAGACCAGAAAAGGATCAAGAGGCTTTCATATGCCTCATGTCTTTATTATTTTACTTTTTATTATGCTGATGATTACAGCGCTTTCTTATATGATCCCAAGCGGAAGCTACGAGAGAGTTGAGGATACACTCTCCGGCATGAACATCATTGATCCGGATACTTTCCGATATGTGGAAAATGAGAATCCGATTACGTTTATGAACTATTTCGAGGCTGTCTATAATGGATTTGTAAACGGTGCGTCGATTATGGGAACACTTTTTATCTGTTCCGGGGTGATTTACTTTCTTGAAGTGAGCGGCGCATTTGCGGCCGGCATCGAAAAGATTCTGCAAAAGACTAAAGGAAAAGAGTTTTCTGTCGTTTTCATTTTTTATACAATTTTTGTAATCTTCGGGGTTCTGGGTTATGGAGAGGCGGCATATCCGTTTTATCCGCTTGCCATCACAATCGGATTTGCTCTGGGATATGACCGGATGGTAGGAGCCGGTCTTGCGATTGTCGGAAGTACAGTAGGATTTACGGCCGGTCTGATGAATATGTTTAC
The DNA here is from genome assembly GCF_005844125.1 of Pseudoflavonifractor sp. BSD2780061688st1 E11. Taxonomy (NCBI): domain Bacteria; kingdom Bacillati; phylum Bacillota; class Clostridia; order Eubacteriales; family Oscillospiraceae; genus Pseudoflavonifractor; species Pseudoflavonifractor sp. BSD2780061688st1 E11. The sequence goes on along the minus strand of NZ_SPHM01000002.1, from coordinate 22,598 downwards.
GACCGGAGTCGCACAGCAGATCGTAGGGCTGCCGATTTTTTCCGGAATGGCCTACCGGTGTGCGGGACTTCTTGTGTTTTATCTGATCGGTCTGACCGGTCTTTACCGGTACTGCAGAAAGATCAAGAAGAATCCGAACACCAGTATTTTAAAAGAAGAATACCTTAGCCGGTCCGGAAAAGACAGAGAGGAAATCAAAGAGAAAATGACTGTTCCGAGAGTTCTTGGACTTCTTGCGTTTGGAATTGTCATTGTTGTTCAGGGGATCGGATGTACCCGGTTTGGGTGGTCATTCCCTCAGGTCGCGGCAGTTTATCTTATACTTGGTGTTGCGCTCGTGATTATCTTCCGAATGAATCCAAGTAAGGCATGTGACCTGTTCTGTCAGGGAGCTGTCCGTGTGTTTGGCGCTGCATTTGCGGTAGGACTTGCACAGGCAGTTATGGTACTGATGAATCAGGCATGCATTATGGATACGATTGTCCATGGGATGTCTGTTTTTCTGGAAAACAAAGGCCCGTTTTTTGCACTGCTTACCATCTTTGTATTTGTTACGCTATTTAATTTTTTTGTGGTATCCGGAAGCGGTAAAGCAGTTATGGTTATGCCGATTCTTCAGCCGCTTGGAAAGATTCTTCATATTAATCAACAGGTGCTTGTATTGACCTACCAGTACGGTGACGGGATTACCAACAGCTTCTGGCCGGGAGGAAGTCTTGTGCAGCTTTCACTTTGTAAAGTAGGATATGGCGCCTGGATGAAGTTCTGTTGGAAAATTTACGTGTCTATGATGGCAGCAGCGTTTCTTCTGGTAGTGATTGCCAATCAGATCGGGTACGGACCTTTTTAGTGGAATGAAATGGTGTGGAAGGAAGAGAGGATTGAAATGGAAAACACAGTTCAGATGAAAAATCAGATCACAGAGGGAGTGATCTGGAAACAGCTTTTAGTATTCTTTTTTCCGATTATGATCGGAACCTTTTTTCAGCAGCTTTACAATACCATCGATACGGTGGTAGTCGGACAGTTTGTAGGGACCAGGGCACTTGCAAGTGTAGGAGGATCCTCAGCCCAGATGATTAACCTTGTCGTCGGTTTCTTTACAGGGCTTTCTTCCGGAGCATCGGTCATTATTGCCCAGTATTATGGGGCCAGAGATGCAAAATTTGTACGGCAGGGAATCCATAACGCCTACGCTATCGCTATAGTCGGGGGAATCGGACTCAGTATTCTGGGAATTGTGCTGGCGCCGTCCATGCTCAGCATGATGAATACACCGTCCGAGATTGTACATGACTCGACTGTCTACCTCCGGGTTTATTTTTCAGGACTTGTTTTTACTTTTGTTTACAATATTGGTTCCAGTATTCTGCGGGCAGTGGGGGATTCCAGAACACCGCTTTATATTCTGATTGCCTGCTGTATTGTAAATATTGTTCTGGACCTCGTCTTTGTGATCGTTTTTCATGAAGGTGTATTTGGCGTTGCCCTTGCAACTTTGCTGGCACAGGCATTCAGCGCTGTGCTTGTAACACTGAAGCTGATGCGCTCAGAGGGAATGTTACAGCTGAAGCTTTCCAAAATCCGTTTTTACCGTACCGCGTTTATCGGACAGATTAAACTTGGTATTCCGACCGGAATAGAATCGATTCTGTTTGCGATTACCAATATCGCGATTCAGGCGTCTCTGAATTCCTTCGGGACAGATACAACGGCGGCGTGGTCGGCATATGGAAAGCTGGATGCTATTTTCTGGATGATTAATACAGCGTTTGGAATTTCCATTACAACATTTGTCGGTCAGAACTATGGAGCAGGAAAGACAGACCGCATTAAAAAAAGTGTAAAAGTCTGCCTTGGAATGGAACTTGTAACAGCTTTCGTGATGGTCGTGTTTTTGATTGCTACAAGAGGATTTCTGTTCCGTATGTTTACATCAGATGCCAATGTCATTCAGATTGGAAGCGACATGCTTGTTTTGATTGCGCCATGGTATATTGTCTATGTTTTTATTGAGATTCTTGCAGGAGCACTCAGGGGAATCGGAGATGTGATTGTTCCGGTTATCATTACGCTGGGAGGAATCTGTGTGCTTCGTATCGTCTGGCTTGCGGTTGCACTGAAAATCAGTCCGACGATTTCGGCAATTATTTTCAGCTATCCGGTGACCTGGATCCTGACCGCTGTGTTTTTTATCGGGTATTATTATTACAAGCATAAAAAGACTGGAATTGTTTAGAAACAGGAGGGATTATTATGAATGCATATGTACACAAAGTTCATTATTATGAAACTGACCGGATGGGGATCACGCACCATTCCAATTATATCCGCTGGATGGAGGAAGCCAGAGTGGATTTTCTTGACCAGGCGGGATGGGGATTTGACCGGATGGAGGAAGAAGGCATTGTATCTCCTGTTATTCACGTGGACTGTGATTTCAAGAAAACAACGACATTTCAGGATGTAGTCGAAATTATGGTACACATTGAAGAGTATAATGGTGTGAAAATGAAGATCGCCTACGAGATGAGCTGCCGGGGAGAGCAGGTTGCTGTCGGACATTCCGGACACTGTTTCCTGGATCATGACGGCAGACCGATCCGGATGAAGAAAAGCTTTCCGGAACTGGATCAGATGTTCCGGGAGATGACAGAAGGGAGAAAAGAAGCATGCGTGAAATAAAAGTAGAGTGGTTTGGACATTCCTGCTTCAGAATTACAAAGGATGGATATGCAATTGTTTTTGATCCATACGAGGATAACAATGTACCGGGTCTGACACTGGAAACATTGCAGGCAGATGAAGTCATCGCAAGCCATGAACATGGTGACCACAATGCAAGGAAAAAGGTGGAGCTCCGGAGAGAGAAGAAAGACAGCCCGTTTCAGATGATCCGTCTGGAAAGTTTCCATGACGACTGCCGCGGAGAGAAAAGAGGGTTCAACATCATGACTGTTCTGGAATCGGAAGGAATCCGGATCGCTCATCTGGGAGATATCGGATGTATGCCATCCCCGGAGCAGATGGAAGTACTTACAGGTCTGGATGCAGTAATGGTACCTGTGGGAGGCTTTTATACGATGGAGCCGGATGAAATCAGAGAACTTTTAAAAGAGTTGGATCCGAAAGTCATCATTCCGATGCACTACAGAAGTGAGACATTCGGTTACGATGTAATTGGGACACTGGATGGATTTTTAAAAGCGGAAGACCCGGTGGTAACATACGATACCAATACGCTGATCGTCTGTCCTGATATGGAAAAACAGATTGCAGTTCTTTCCTGTCCGGAGCAGAAGTCATGAAGCGACTAAAACAGATTTTTCTTCCGGTCTTCTGGCTGATATTTCTTTTGACGGTTTCATCCTGTGGAAGTATTTCAGAAAATTCCCACGGGGAATCTGCCGGCGGTCTGGAAAACAAAACAGAGCAGATCGATACTGCCGTCCGGGAAGAAGCGGAAGCGCTTGTTGAAGAATTGCCGGAATACAGCGGCGAGCCCTATACTGTTGTGGCAGACAATGAACCGGATTTTTCAGATTCGGAACTTCAGACGGAAGCTTACGAAGAATACAGTGAACTGGATGAGCTTGGCCGGTGCGGGACAGCAAAGGCCAATATCGGAGAGGAATTGATGCCGACAGAAGACCGGGAAAGTATTTCGGAGATCAAACCGTCGGGATGGATCAATAAGGAATACGATGATGTGGACGGAGGGTATCTTTATAACCGCTGCCATCTGATTGGTTTTCAGCTGACCGCGGAGAATGCAAACGAAGAGAATCTGATTACCGGTACCAGATATATGAATACGGAAGGAATGCTTCCGTTTGAAAATATGGTAGCAGATTATATCAAAGAGACGGATAACCATGTTCTGTACGAAGTGACACCGGTTTTTGAAGATGACAATCTGGTGGCGTCCGGTGTTCTGATGGAAGCAGAGTCTGTGGAGGATGACGGGGCAGGCATTTCTTTCTACGTCTATGTGTATAATGTACAGCCGGGAATTGAGATAGACTATGTCACGGGAGAAAGCCGTGAAGCGGAGGATACACAGACAGAGGCAGGGACAGAAAACGGTCAGGCAGCAGAGGAAACTTATATACTCAATACAAATACAATGAAGTTTCATGATCCGGACTGTGCAAGTGTCGGGGATATGAAAGCCTCTAATACGAGGGAGTACAGCGGAAGCAGGGAAGATGTGATCCAAATGGGATACGATCCCTGCGGAAGATGCAGGCCGTAATCTGCCGCATCATTCTGCACTGAAATAACCGATCAGCCGGTCTGGTGTGTGCATGCTTGATACCAGTGCAAACGGCCATGGATCCATAGCCAAGGCCATATTGGACTGCTAAGAGAAAGGGACTGTTTGTCAGTCCCTTTCTTTCTGCTTCTTGTCAATATGTTCGTAGTAAAAAGCTTCCTGTTCCTTCCAATAGGCAGTATCTTTCTCGGTGATTTCCCGAATTACCCGGCATGGAACGCCTGCGGCGACGACATTGTCAGGAATGTCTTTTGTTACAACGGAACCGGAACCGATTACCACGTTGTTTCCAATGGTGACGCCTGGATTGATCACCGTGTTGCCGCCGACCCAGACATTGTCTCCGATATGAATCTCTTTTCCGTATTCCAGCTGCTTATTGCGGATGACTGGATCAATCGGATGACCGGCTGTGTAAATGCCGACTCTTGGACCGAAGAATACATTGTCCCCGATATGGACCTCGGCCACATCAATAATGATGCAGTCATAATTTGCATAAAAGTTTTCTCCAATGTAGGTATGGCAGCCATAATCCGTGTGAAACGGTGGCTCCACCCAGAAATGATCGCCGACACTCCCAAAAAGCTCCCGGAAGAGCGTCAGCCGTTCATCAGTATCTTCTTCTGTTGATGCATTGATGAGCCTGGTCAGTTTCCGGGCTTTTTTATTGTCCTTTGCCAGTTCTATATCCTTTGCAATGTATAAATGTTCTGACAGCATCAGTTCTTTTTCTGTCATGCTCTTTTCCTCCTTGGTATCATGAGTTTCTTTATAATAGTATCCTATGTCCGGATTTGTCAAGAGCAGTTCCGGCAGAAATTTTTTTGATGATGAAAGAAAAGAAAGCCTTTTTGATGCGCTTGACGGTAAAGTAAAATGGTGATAACGTAAATGTCAGAAAGGAGCGGTATATGATTCAGAATATAGAAATACGTGGGGCCAGAGTGCACAATTTAAAGAATATTGATGTAAATGTTCCGTTGAATCAGATTGTAGGAATTGCTGGTGTCTCCGGATCCGGGAAATCCTCCCTTGCGCTGGGGGTTCTCTATGCGGAAGGTTCCCGAAGATATCTGGAAGCACTATCCACCTATACAAGACGGAGGATGACTCAGGCATCCAGGGCTCAGGTGGATGAAGTACTGTATGTGCCTGCAGCTCTTGCGCTGCATCAAAGACCGTCAGTCCCGGGAATCAGAAGCACGTTTGGAACCGGAACAGAGCTTCTGAACAGTCTGCGTTTGATGTTTTCCAGGCTGGCCAGACACTGTTGTCCCAACGGGCATTATCTGGAGCCAACGCTGGAAGTCGCAGCAGGACATGAACTGACCTGTCCGGTCTGCAATACAAGGTTTTATGCTCCTTCTGCGGAGGAACTGGCTTTCAACAGCCAGGGAGCATGCACGAAATGTGACGGAACAGGTGTGGTCTGGACAGTAGATGAATCTACGCTGATTCCGGATGAATCTCTTTCGATAGATGAAGGTGCTGTGGCGCCCTGGAAATCTCTGATGTGGTCACTGATGACAGACGTCTGCCGTGCTATGGGCGTCCGGACAGATCTCCCGTTTCGGGAGCTGACCGAAGAAGAAAAGGAGATCGTTTATCATGGCCCGGCAGTGAAGAAGCATATTTTTTATAAGCCCAAGAGCTCCGATCAGGGCGGTGAACTGGATTTCACTTATTTTAATGCTGTTTATACGGTAGAAAATGCCCTCGCGAAGGTAAAAGATGAAAAAGGTATGAAGCGGGTGGAAAAATTTCTAAAAAGAGATATCTGTCCCGACTGCCATGGAACCAGACTTTCGGAAAGGGCAAGAATGCCAAAACTGAATGGATATTCTCTCGATGAAGTCTGTACCATGACACTGAATGAAGCAGTGAAATGGGTAGAGCAGGTGCCGGATTCGCTGCCTGAATCCATGCGTCCGATGGCGGTGAGCATCTGTGAATCATTCCAGACTTCCGCAAGACGTCTTCTGGATCTGGGGCTTGGGTACCTGTCTCTGGACCGGGCTTCTTCCACTTTATCGACAGGAGAACGGCAGAGAATGCAGCTTGCAAGAGCGGTTCGAAACCGGACGACAGGTGTTCTGTATGTACTGGATGAGCCATCCATCGGTCTGCATCCGGTAAATATTGCCGGGCTGACTGGTGTCATGCACGATTTGATTGAGGACGGTAACTCCGTAGTTTTTGTAGATCACGATACTCAGATTTTGAAGCAGGCTGACTGGTTGATCGAGATGGGTCCGGAGGCGGGAGCAAAAGGCGGAGAAATTCTGGCGCAGGGAACACCGGACACACTGATGAATCATCCAAAATCTCAGATTGGTCCGTTTTTATCCGGCCGTTCTGGAATCCGTAGATCCAAAAAATGTTCGGAAACAGAACTGTTTGATCAGGGACTCATTCATCTTTCAACGGATGCTATTCATACAGTCAAGCCATTGGAAGTGGATATTCCAAAAGGAAAACTCTCGGTAGTCACCGGAGTATCCGGATCCGGAAAAACAACATTGATACTGGAAAGTCTTGTTCCCGCACTTTCGGCCAATATTCAGGGGAGAAAGCTGCCGGAACATGTGAAGAAAATCCGGGCAGAAGGGATTAGTCATGTCAAGCTGATTGATGCGGCTCCGATCGGAATCAATGTACGTTCCACTGTTGCAACGTATGCCAATGTGCATGACGAACTCAGGAAGATTTTTGCAAAAACTCTGGACGCGAAGGAGAAAGGGTATAAGGCGGGAGATTTTTCCTACAATACAGGAAAGCTGCGCTGCCCTGTCTGCGATGGAACCGGAGTCATCAGCCTGGATGTACAGTTCCTTCCGGATGTAGATATCCCATGTCCGGACTGCCGGGGAACACGATATGCAAAAGAGGCGGAAACCATCCACTATCAGACAAAGAGCAGAGAATCCTATTCGTTGCCGGAACTGATGGCGATGGACGTTCATACTGCTCTCACAGCCTGCAAAGATTTGAAGCTGGTCCATCAGCGCCTTCAGATACTGGAAGATCTGGGCCTTGGATATCTGACGCTTGGAGAGGAAACACCCGGACTTTCCGGAGGGGAGGCGCAGCGCCTGAAACTGGCAAGTGAGATGGGAAGAGTCCAGTCGGATTCGGTTTTTATTTTCGATGAGCCGACGATCGGGCTTCACCCGCTGGATGTAAATACTTTGATGGATGTATTTCAGACCCTGATCGATCATGGGGCGACTGTCGTAGTTATTGAACATGATCTGGATGTGATCCGATGTGCGGATTATATCATTGATATGGGACCGGGAGGCGGCAAAGACGGCGGTACGGTTGTAGCGGCCGGAACACCGGAAAATGTAAAGACCAATCCGGACAGCCGGACCGGAGCTTTTCTGTAGCAAAGGGCCGGTGTCCAGTGAATGACAGGATATATATTAAGGAGGAAATCAGTATGAGTAAAAAGTTAGTAACTTATTTCAGCGCAAGCGGAGTCACAGAAGCAGTAGCGAGAAAACTGGCAGAAGCAGGAAATGCCGATCTCTATGAAATCAGACCGGAAGTTCCGTATACAAGAGCAGATTTGGACTGGACAGACAAGAACAGCAGAAGCACGATTGAAATGCAGGATTCTTCTTTCCGTCCGGCTTTGGCGGACAAGGAGGCGAAAGTTTCTGATTATGACGTGATTTTTATCGGATTTCCGATCTGGTGGTATACGGCACCGACCATTATCAATACGTTTCTGGAGACCTATGATTTCGGAGGGAAAATGATCGTTCCATTTGCAACATCCGGCGGAAGCGGAATTAAAAAAGCAGCAGAAGCGATACGAAAAGCAGTTCCAGATGCCGAGGTAGAAGACGGTAGACTGCTGAACGGTCGTTTAAACCAGTCTGATCTGGAAAGCTGGATGGGACAGTACTAAATAAAGGCGGAGAAAAGATAAAATGGCAAGTTGTGTTGAATTGTTGGATGCACTCCAGCACCGGGCATTTCATGATCCTAAAGTCCGGAGGCAGCTTCTCGCAACGAGACAGGAGAAAGATCCCTTTGGCGCGTTCTGTAGAACCTGCCGGGAACTGGGATATGAAATTTATGAGATGGATCTGATATGTGCGGGAGAAGAATTCCATGCGGCAATGAAGCGAAGTACCAACGGCGGAGGGGAAAATTCCCCGATGCTGGCGGGTGAAGACGATTTTTACGAGCTGTTTATGGCAGGTCTGGAGCAGGAATCGCAGTAAAAGGAGAAGATGATGAAAAAGGAAATAACAATTACAGATATCAAAGGAATCCGGATTGGACAGACGGAAAACAAAGAAGCAGGAACCGGATGTACGGTCATTCTGTCAGAGTCCGGGCAGGGAATGTGTGCAGGACTGGATGTGCGGGGAGGAGGACCGGCATCAAGAGAATCGGAGCTTCTGAAACCGCTTGCGTCAGCAAACGCGATTCACGGTATCGTCCTTGCAGGCGGCAGCGCTTTTGGCCTTGGCGCGGCTGATGGAGTGATGCGCTATCTGGAAGAACATGATATTGGATTTGATGTCGGTGTTACGAAAGTACCGTTGGTCTGTCAGGCGGATCTGTTTGATCTGACCGTGGGAGACGCATTGGTCCGTCCGGATGCAGAGATGGGATATAAAGCGTGCCTGAATGCAGAACGGGGAAATTATCAGGATGGAAATTTCGGAGCAGGATGCGGTGCAACCGTTGGCAAATTTGCAGGAATGGATTGCTGCATGAAGTCCGGAATCGGAAGCTATGCTGTCCAGATCGGAGCATTACAGGTCGGTGCCATTGTTGCAGTGAATGCCCTTGGAGATATCTATGACTGGAAAACCGGAATGAAACTGGCAGGGCTTCTCTCGGAAGATCATCGGTCGTTCCGTGTGACAGAAGAGTTAATGTATGCCAGCACAGAAGTGGTGGAGAATAAATTCACAGGAAATACTACAATCGGAGTAATTATCACCAACGCAAAGTTTGAGAAGTCTGCGCTCTGCAAGATTGCCGGAATGGCTCATGACGGTTACGCAAGATCCATCCGTCCGGTTCATACGACAGCAGATGGAGACAGTATCTATGCGGTATCCACAGGGGAAATCCTGGCAGATCAGGATCTGGTCGGAACACTCGCGGCGGAAGTCATGAGCGAAGCAATCATTAATGCTGCGAAGAGCGCTGAAAGCGCGTATGGATATCCGGGGTATCGGGAGATCATAAATGATCTGGCTGATACAAAGACAGAGTAAGGAGAGGCCTATGGAATATTTGGCACATGTTGATGGAGAAAGAAAGCAAACTGTCAAAGAACATTTAGAGCAGACCGCAACAATTGCAGGTGATTATGCAGACCATTTCGGGAAGAGAGAGTGGGGGTATGCCTGTGGTTTGCTTCATGATATTGGAAAATATTCGGATGCGTTCCAGGACAAAATTAAAAACAATACTGGAAAACAAGTAGATCATTCTACAGCTGGGATGAAAACTTGTTTTGAAGAAGGTCGATGGTATCCGTTCCTGGGATACTGCATTGCAGGACATCATGCCGGAATGCCGGACTGCGGGGGTTCATCCGACACTGGATCGGCACCTACATTAGAGGGGAGAAAGAAGAAAAAAATCGAAATCTACGATGCATACAAAAGTGAAATTGAAATTCCGGAATTGAGTGAACTTCCTTTTGATCCGCAAAAGACGTCAGATCCAGATTTTTCTATTAGTATGCTGCTTCGAATGATTTATTCCTGCCTTGTAGATGCAGATTTTCTTGATACCGAAAGTTTCATGTCGAATGGCGAGGTACAGAGAGATTCTGGAGAAAAGATGGAGATCCTTTTAGAAAGGCTGGAAACATATATTACAGACTGGATGGGGAATAAGGAATTAGAGTCTGTAAATGGCAGAAGAACGGAGATTTTGAAACATTGCCTTTCTTGTGGAAAAAAGGAAAGAGGGGTGTTTCAACTCACTGTACCTACAGGGGGTGGAAAGACGATTGCATCGTTGGCTTTTGCATTAAAGCATGCTGTGAAAAATAAGATGGATCGAGTGATCTATGTTATTCCTTATACAAGCATTATCGAACAAAATGCAGAAGTGTTTCGGAAAATTCTTGGGGAACAGAATGTATTGGAAAATCACTACAATGTCGATTATGAGAGTACAGAGGAATTAAAGATGATGCAGCTTGCGGCAGAAAACTGGGACAAGCCGGTTGTTGTTACGACTAATGTACAGTTTTTTGAATCTTTATTTTCGAATAGATCTTCGAAGTGTCGGAAATTGCATAACATCGCTAATAGTGTCATCATTTTTGATGAAGCGCAGATGCTGCCAACAGACTACTTAAAGCCTTGTCTTGCAGTGATGGAAGAACTGGTAAATCAATTTCGATCAAGCATCGTACTCTGTACGGCCACGCAGCCGGCTCTGCAATCCCTGCTTCGGACGAATATAAAAATGACAGAACTCTGTCCGAGAGTACAGGAGCAATTTCGCTTTTTTAAAAGAGCATCTTTTGAGAATCTTGGAAAGATAAGAGAAGAAGAGCTGATAGAAAAATTAAAGGGAGAATATCAGGCTCTATGCATTGTAAATACAAAAAAGAGGGCGCAGAGTTTATATAAGAAAATGGAAGGAGATGGGGTCTTCCATTTGTCCACAACTATGTATCCAAAGCACAGGAGGCAGATACTGGAAACAATCAGAAAATGTTTGAAAGAAGGGAAACGCTGTATTTTGATTTCTACCAGTCTTGTGGAAGCAGGGGTGGATCTTGATTTTCGCTCTGTATACAGGCAGCTGTCAGGAGTTGACTCTATGATACAGGCAGCAGGACGATGCAATCGAGAAGGAAAACGAGATGTGGAAGACAGCATTGTCTCTATTTTTCAATTCGATCAAAAAGAAAATGTTCCGGGACAACAGCGGCAGATAGATATATCAAAAGTGCTGATTGCAGATGGAAAAGATATTTCGTCCCTGGATGGAATTCAGCAGTATTTTCATTCCCTTTATCATCTTGAGGGGACGAACCTTGATAAAAAGAACATTCTTGGGCTCTTTCAAAATAAAAATTATCAGTTCGCAACAGCAGCTAAAAAATTTAAACTGATCGAAGAAGATACAACGACAATTTTTATCAGTAGAGAGCCGGAAGCAAAAGAAATTCTTCAACAGATCAAAAACCAGGGATATACAAAGAGAACCATGCGAAGAGCAGGGCAATATTGTGTTCAGTTGTATGCCAATGATATAGAGAAACTTCGAGGAGCAGGAATGCTTCGAGAAATTTCGGGAGATATTAATGATTTCGTGGAGCTTGTATCAGAGGAACAATATACGGAAGACATGGGACTGGATCTGGGGATAGAATCCGGGACAGCAGTCTGGATGTAAATGATGGAGAAAAAGAGGCAGCGGTGTAAAAGTGGAATCCGAAGATTTCCAGACTTTTACACCGCTACTTTGCTTCTTGCGGCAAATATTATTATTTCAATCCACAGGAATTCCCTGACGAAAATAGTATACCAAATATATGTGAGAATTTCATTATAAAAAAGTTGGAGAATTAAAATTGATTTCAATAAAATTTACGCAACATAAAATAAATTGCGGTTGATTTTTTGGATTAGAAGTGCTATAGTGACTATAAAGATACAGATTTCATTGGAAGTGAGGTTGTATATGGGAAGCAAAAATAATAATGCTCTTTTTTATACATGCAGTTTGATTGAATTTATCGGAAGGACAGTAAAGAGGAAAAGGGAAGAAGTAACAGATTATCTGGGAAAAGAGCGAATCAAAAGAATTTACGAGTATGCGGATGTATTTCACTGTGAGCCGATCGAGAAAACAGCGGATGAATTTATAGAGGAAGCAGGGATTACAGGAGGCGATTTTGATAACGTGAAAATGTGTCATTACACTGTCCCCGATTATTGGGATATCGGGGAAGTGTACGAAAGATTGATTGAAGATGCCTATGAAGATTCAGAGCTGATGAAAGGACTATGGGAAGTCTATCATTCATGGATCGATGCACAAATTTCAGATTATAATACTGATTTTTATTATCAACCAAGAGATTATATAGCGGCATGCTATGAGGAAGGAGTGGTTTTGTAGATGAAACGAAAGGAGGACCGACTATGGGGGTAGGCGTAAAAGTGAAGGTCTGGGGAGACTATGCCCTTTTTTCGAGACCCGAAATGAAAGTAGAACGTTGCTCTTATGATGTTATGACACCGTCTGCAGCAAGAGGAATTCTGGAAGCAATCTACTGGCATCCTGGAATGCGGTGGGTAATTGATAAGATCCATGTGGTTAATCCTATTCAATTTACCAGCGTACGTCGTAATGAAGTAAAGAGTAAAATTTTAGCCAGCAGTGTTCTTCAGGCGTATAATGGATCGGATAAGCCTCTGTATATCAGCAGTAAAGCAGATATAGTTCAAAGAGCATCGCTGATTCTCCGGGATGTAGAGTATGTGATTGAAGCCCATTTTGAAATGACAGATCGGGCGAATGCATCCGATAATCCAGGTAAATTCAAAGATATAATTATGAGACGCTTGAAAAGAGGAGAGTGCTTTCATATGCCATATTTTGGATGCAGGGAATTCCCGGCGCATTTCTGCCTGTGCGGGGACGAAGAAATCAGGACTGCCTATGATACTGTAGAAGAGAAGGATCTGGGCTTTATGCTTTACGATATGGATTATTCAGATCTTAATCATATTGAGCCTATGTTTTTCAGAGCTGTTATGAAACGTGGTATTTTGGACTTAACAGACTGCGAGGTGGTACGATGATTTTGCAGGCACTGGTAAATTATTACGAAGACCTTCTGGAACAGGGCAAGGTAGACCAGGAGGGATGGTGCAAAGCAAAGGTTTCCTATGCAATAAATTTGTCGAAAGAAGGGAAAATTACGGGAATCCTTACTTTGAAGAAAGAGGAACCGAGAGGTAAAAAGACCGTTTTAGCACCAATTATGATCAAAGTACCGGAGATGGTCACACGGTCATCCGGCATTTCAGCAAATTTTTTATGCGATAATTCCAAGTATCTTTTGGGAATTGACGCCGAAGGAACGAATCAAAGAATAGAGGATTGTTTCGAAGCAGCTAAAGAACGTCATCTGTCCCTGCTTCAAGGCGTAGAAGGAGAGATGGCTGAGGCAGTACGGAGATTTTTTGAAACGTGGGATCCCAAAGAAGCCAAAAACTGTAACGAAGTTCAGGAAAGATGGGAAGATATTACAGATGGAGGGAATCTGATTTTCTGCATGGAAGCAATACGGCATGCGCAGGATGATCCAGCGATTGCAGAGGCCTGGGAACAGTCAAGAGAGAAATTGTCAAAGGATGTCGAAACAGGTGTCTGCCTTGTGACGGGAAAAAGATCAGGAATTTCCAGAATTCACAAGACGATCAAAGGAGTGCCGGGAGCTCAGTCCAGCGGAGCAGCGCTGGTTTCCTTTAATGCGCCGGCTTTTGAATCTTATGGTAAGGAACAAAGTTATAATGCCCCGGTTGGGAGATATGCTGAGTTCGCATACACGACGGCATTGAATTATCTTCTGAGCCAGAGGGAAGGTCGCTTTCAGCTTGGAGATTCTATGATTGTGTACTGGGCAGAAAGCGGGAAAAAACAGTATCAGGATGCATTTGCCTATCTTCTGGATCAAAAGCCAGAGAATCAGAATGAAATCAGAGACATTTTTAAAAATCTAAAAGAAAACAAGCAGGTAGATGTGGGAGGTATTCGGCTGAATCCGGAGCAGAAGTTTTATATTTTGGCCCTGGCACCTAATGCGGCGCGTTTGTCTGTAAGATTTTTCTATGAGAATACGTTCGGAACGATTTTAAGTCATCTTGCCGTGCATTATGAGAGAATGAATGTGGTAAAGCCATCCTGGGTAACTCATGGATATATGGGAATTCGGGATATGCTTGCTGAAACAGTGAATCAAAAATCAAAGGACAAGTCCCCGGTGCCGAATATGGCAGCAATGACGCTGCAGGCTATTTTAGCAGGGACAAAGTATCCGGCGAGTCTTTATACGGATGTTCTGATTCGGATCCGTGCCGAACAGGGCAATGTGACATGGGGAAGAGCAGGAATTATTAAGGCATATTTAATACTAAATTATTGTTGGAAGGAAGGAGAGAAGTATATGGGATTAAATGCAGAAAGCCAGGAAGTGGCATATCAGCTTGGACGTTTGTTTTCTGTACTGGAATCCATTCAGATGGATACCAATCAGGGAATTAAGTCCACAATCCGGGACAGATATTTTAATTCGGCATGTGCCACACCGGCATCAGTATTTCCGGTTCTGATTAAACTGAAAAACAGCCATATGAAAAAACTGGAACGTGAGAAAAGCAGCGCGAAAATCTATTACGAGAAATTGCTGACAGAAATTATGGGAAATATGACAGAATTCCCAAGGAGGCTTTCACTGGAAGAACAGGGAAAATTTATTTTAGGATATTACCATCAGGTACAAAAAAAATACGAGAAAAGAGAGGATAAGTAAATGGGAGAGACAATCAAAAACAGATATGAATTTGTAGTATTGTTTGATGTGGAAAATGGCAATCCAAATGGAGACCCAGATGCAGGGAATATGCCAAGAATCGATCCGGAGAGCGGTCTTGGCCTTGTAACTGATGTATGCCTGAAGCGCAAGATCAGAAATTATGTCGAGACTGTAAAAGAAGATGCGCCGGGATATCAGATTTATATCAAAGAAGATGTACCTTTAAACAGAAGTGACCGAAAAGCATGCGAAAGCCTTGGAATTGAAGAGACAGATGAAAAGAAGGTAACGGAAGCTTTGAAAAAATTAAAAAGAAGTGATCCGGATGCAGATGTAAAATTAAGAGATTATATGTGCCAGAATTTCTATGATATCCGTACCTTTGGAGCTGTCATGACGACTTTTGTGAAGGCTTCATTAAATTGTGGACAGGTAAGAGGACCGGTACAGCTTGGATTTGCGAGAAGCATCGATCCGGTTATCAGCCAGGAAGTAACGATTACAAGAGTTGCAATCACGACAGAGAAGGATGCAGAAAATAAAAGTACAGAAATGGGAAGAAAAAGTATTGTCCCTTATGGTTTGTACCGGGTAGAAGGATATGTGTCGGCCAATCTTGCCCGCAGAGTAACTGGATTTTCAGAAGAAGATCTGGAACTGTTGTGGGAAGCTATTATAAATATGTTTGAACTTGATCATTCTGCTGCAAGAGGCAAAATGTCTGTACGTGAGCTGATTGTTTTTAAACATAGTAAGGAACTGGGTGATTGTCCGGCATATAAGCTTTTTGATGCAGTAGAAGTAAAGAAAAAAGAAGATGTGGAGTATCCGAGAAAATACAACGATTACATTGTAGATATACATTATGATACAATTCCGGAATCAGTAGAAGTGAAAAGGATGATTTGATGGAATATGCAGAAGATGACTATCTGATGATTTCAGGTATTCAGCATTTTAAGTTTTGCAGAAGACAATGGGCCTTAATTCATATTGAACAGCAGTGGGAGGAAAATGCACATACAGTTACAGGGGAATTGATGCATAAAAAAGTGCATGATCCTTCCCTGAAAGAGAAACGAAAGGATATGATCATTGCAAGAGCGCTTCCAGTTGCATCGAGAAAGCTGGGAATCAGTGGAGAATGTGATTTGGTAGAGTTCCACAAAAGTGAAGAAGGGATACGACTGCATGGACATCGAGGAGTGTATACGGTATATCCTGTGGAGTACAAAAAAGGAAAACCAAAATTATCAGAAGAAGACAAACTGCAGCTTGCGGCGCAAACCATGTGTCTGGAAGAAATGTTTTGTACGGAAATTCCAGAAGGAGCTATCTTTTACGGGGAGACGAGAAGGCGTGAAACAGTGGCAATTACAGAAGATTTGCGAGATGAAGTGGTTCGCATGTTTCAGGAGATGCACGATTACTATAGGAGACAATACACACCAAAAGTCCGATACAGCAAAGCATGCAATGCCTGCTCTCTCAAAGAAATCTGTCTTCCGAAACTGGGTAAAACAGTTTCTGTAAAAGCGTATATAGAAAAGAGTTTGAAGGAGGAAGATCAATGAAAAAGTTGCTGAATACATTGTACGTTACTTCTGAAAACAGTTATCTGTCTCTGGATGGAGAAAACGTAGTTGTTCTGGAGGATAAAGAAGAAAAAGGCAGAGTACCGCTTCACAACCTGGAAGGAATCATTTCTTTCGGATACCGTGGGACAAGTCCCGCTTTAATGGGAGCATGTGCAGAGAAAAATATCTCCCTGTGTTACCTCACTCCGCAGGGTAAATTTTTGGCACGAGTTTCTGGACGTGTAAAAGGGAATGTGATCTTGCGAGAGCAACAATATGCCAGCGCAAAAAACGAACAAATCAGTCTTGAAATTGCAAAAAATTGTATCCTTGGAAAGATATATAATGCCAGATGGGTATTAGAAAGAGCAGTAAGAGATCATGCTCTACAGATTGATACAGATCATGTAAAAAAAGCATCCGCACTTTTAAAAGAGTCATTAAAAAATGTCCAGAACTGTCAATCAAAAGAACAATTAAGAGGTTATGAAGGAGAGGCGGCAAGTATTTATTTTAGTGTATTTGATCAGCTTATCCTGCAACAAAAAAAGGACTTCTATTTTCATGGAAGAAATAAAAGGCCGCCACTGGATAATACAAATGCGCTGTTGTCCTTTATATATACATTATTAACAAATAGTATCACTTCGGCTTTGGAAAGCGTGGGATTAGACCCGTATGTCGGATATCTGCATACGGAACGCCCAGGAAGAGCTTCTTTATCGTTAGATCTGATAGAAGAGCTTCGGGCAATTTTGGCAGATCGATTTGTTCTTACTTTAATCAACAGGAAGATTGTTAACAGCAAAGGGTTTTCAAAAAAGGAAAATGGCGCTGTTCTGATGAATGATGATCTTAGGAAAAAGGTAATAACAGAATGGCAGAATAAGAAGAAAGAAATCATTACACATCCATATTTGAAAGAAAAAATTGAATGGGGAATGGTTCCTTATGTACAGGCCATGCTTTTGGCAAGATATTTAAGAGGAGATTTAGATGGGTATCCGGTTTTCTTGTGGAAGTGAGGTGGAAGGATGCTTGTTTTAATAACTTATGATGTCAATACAGAAACTGCAGCAGGACAAAAAAGACTTAGAAAAGTGGCTAAGCAATGTACTAATTATGGAAGAAGAGTGCAGAATTCTGTGTTTGAATGTATATTGGATAATGCACAGTGCATCAAGTTAAAAGCAAGTTTATCAGAAATCATAGACGAAGAAGTTGATAGTCTGAGATTCTATTATTTAGGAAACAAATATCAGACGAAAGTTGAACATCTAGGCGTAGATAAAGGGATGGCGGTAGATCAAACTTTGATCTTGTAATTGAAGTGCGAATAACAAGCATACATAAATTAACTGGGAGGTTCGCACCTGAAAATGTGCACAAATATGAAAGAAGGGCTAAAAGGAAATTTAGAAAAAGAAAGACAAAAGATAATTACTATGTAATGTTTTTAGTGATTATTCCTAAAATATAAGAGAATATTTTGGAAATAATTGCTGTCGTTCCCCACGCGGGAACGTGGATTGAAATATCGTCACCCTCTATACTCATGATCGTGTACAGCCGGTCGTTCCCCACGCGGGAACGTGGATTGAAATTTGAGAATGATGGATGGAAAAATATTATCCGGTGGTCGTTCCCCACGCGGGAACGTGGATTGAAATTTTTTCTATGAGTATTAAGAAATCCGATAATACGTCGTTCCCCACGCGGGAACGTGGATTGAAATAATTTCCTGACCCAGACTGTCCCCGCTGTCATCGAGTCGTTCCCCACGCGGGAACGTGGATTGAAATTCTCGCGTCTTATCTGTTAGATGAAGGATTTTTTGTCGTTCCCCACGCGGGAACGTGGATTGAAATCAATACCGAAAGCAGCGATCCCTACAGTAGCAGCCGTGTCGTTCCCCACGCGGGAACGTGGATTGAAATCACCCAAAAATACGCCATATCCCTTTATCTATCGTCGTTCCCCACGCGGGAACGTGGATTGAAATGAGCATGAGTTTGAAATCTTCCCATGCGACTTTAGGGTCGTTCCCCACGCGGGAACGTGGATTGAAATTCCGGCTGACGGATATGTAGAAGTATCGCTTACGTCGTTCCCCACGCGGGAACGTGGATTGAAATATGGTGGCTTTAACGCTGACCGGAATCGGCTTAGGTCGTTCCCCACGCGGGAACGTGGATTGAAATCTGTGTCAACAGGTGCATTTTTTTTAGAATTTTTGTCGTTCCCCACGCGGGAACGTGGATTGAAATACCGTCCAGTGTGTCAGACGTAACCTCTTTTAAGTCGTTCCCCACGCGGGAACGTGGATTGAAATGAGTAAATTGTGGTAGTGATAGTGCAAGATTTGAGTCGTTCCCCACGCGGGAACGTGGATTGAAATATGGACGAATTGACCGCAAGCAATGCAACTTCCAGTCGTTCCCCACGCGGGAACGTGGATTGAAATCTGTGTCAACAGGTGCATTTTTTTTAGAATTTTTGTCGTTCCCCACGCGGGAACGTGGATTGAAATTTACGATGCAACAAACGGATTGCTGATTGGAAACGTCGTTCCCCACGCGGGAACGTGGATTGAAATGATCCTATTTGAGTGAGGATGGAAGAGAATATGGTCGTTCCCCACGCGGGAACGTGGATTGAAATCTGCTGTTATCGCAAGTCCGGCGCCAAGAACAACTGGTCGTTCCCCACGCGGGAACGTGGATTGAAATTGGATCTGAATTGTCAGGCTGTCCTGTCGTAACTGTCGTTCCCCACGCGGGAACGTGGATTGAAATTTTTTTACTCCAGGGCTGTTAGGTATAGTCTCCGTCGTTCCCCACGCGGGAACGTGGATTGAAATCGGTCCTCCACCAGGATAATAATATCCTGTTCCAGTCGTTCCCCACGCGGGAACGTGGATTGAAATCCAAGGCTTTAAGTCATTGGCGCCATTTTTACTGTCGTTCCCCACGCGGGAACGTGGATTGAAATCCGGATGCTGTTCTTTCCGTCAAAAGACCACAGCGTCGTTCCCCACGCGGGAACGTGGATTGAAATTGTACACTATTTCACTTCCTTTCTCTAAAAATCGGTCGTTCCCCACGCGGGAACGTGGATTGAAATCGAGAGCAGGCAAAGCGAGGGATGAACCATTACGTCGTTCCCCACGCGGGAACGTGGATTGAAATTTAGAGTAGCATAAAGGATTTGATGTCCTATAAAAGTCGTTCCCCACGCGGGAACGTGGATTGAAATCGGTTAAGCATATGGATGTGGCTGTGCACATTAGTCGTTCCCCACGCGGGAACGTGGATTGAAATCTATGTTACCCTCACTGTCGTTGTAGTACATCTCAGTCGTTCCCCACGCGGGAACGTGGATTGAAATATGGTGTCCGTGATGTATTTTGCAAAATTGACAGAGTCGTTCCCCACGCGGGAACGTGGATTGAAATCCGAATGAAAAAGCATGGCTTTCGGGAAGAATGAAGTCGTTCCCCACGCGGGAACGTGGATTGAAATCTCAGCAATGCAGGAAAAGGCAAGGCTTGAAGAGGTCGTTCCCCACGCGGGAACGTGGATTGAAATTGATTGAATGTCATTTAAGATCTGGAGGATATTTTGTCGTTCCCCACGCGGGAACGTGGATTGAAATTCTCAATCTGCCTGTCCAATTTCTGCTCAACAATCGTCGTTCCCCACGCGGGAACGTGGATTGAAATTCGACAGTTTCCCCCTCTGCTCTACCTCGTGGTGTCGTTCCCCACGCGGGAACGTGGATTGAAATTCTGTACTCTCCGTCTTTAAAAGCGGATCCTTTATGTCGTTCCCCACGCGGGAACGTGGATTGAAATCTCACGATGTATCTACGATCAGATTTATTGGTCGTCGTTCCCCACGCGGGAACGTGGATTGAAATTTTTAAAGTTTTTTCTCGCCTCCTCTCTCACGTCCGTCGTTCCCCACGCGGGAACGTGGATTGAAATTCTACCAGCTGGCTCAGGTCATCCGCCACGCCTGCGTCGTTCCCCACGCGGGAACGTGGATTGAAATGTTGAGCTGGATCTCTTTTTTCTCTCCGTAGCGTCGTTCCCCACGCGGGAACGTGGATTGAAATCAAATGCCGCAGACCGGCAGTGCATTAAATTCGCCGTCGTTCCCCACGCGGGAACGTGGATTGAAATAATAAAGGCCTGTTTAGCCCCGGATCCCATTCCTGCGTCGTTCCCCACGCGGGAACGTGGATTGAAATAATAAAGGCCTGTTTAGCCCCGGATCCCATTCCTGCGTCGTTCCCCACGCGGGAACGTGGATTGAAATAAAGTTATATTTGCCTACTGTAGAAGAAATCAAGTCGTTCCCCACGCGGGAACGTGGATTGAAATTTTTAATTATCAGCTGACCTATCGGCGTGACGGGGTCGTTCCCCACGCGGGAACGTGGATTGAAATTGGTTGGAAAGGAAACCTTGATCTTGACATTGCCGTCGTTCCCCACGCGGGAACGTGGATTGAAATAGGGTTACAGTACCGGACAGACACCACAGTTAGGTCGTTCCCCACGCGGGAACGTGGATTGAAATAAATACTACCGGAAAATCAACGGAAAATCTGATGCAGTCGTTCCCCACGCGGGAACGTGGATTGAAATAGATGGAATATGACCCTTTAATCAATAGGGTGTAGTCGTTCCCCACGCGGGAACGTGGATTGAAATATCGTCATCAATAAACGCTTTAAGCCAATGCGTAGGTCGTTCCCCACGCGGGAACGTGGATTGAAATCTCGTATGTTAATCCGTAATCTTTAAGGTACGTGTCTGTCGTTCCCCACGCGGGAACGTGGATTGAAATTGATGTATTCATTTTGCTTATCACTTAGGATTATCGTCGTTCCCCACGCGGGAACGTGGATTGAAATTCAGTATTTATATTTGCTAATTCAATCCCCTCTTTCGTCGTTCCCCACGCGGGAACGTGGATTGAAATATGGAACAGATCATTTCAGGATCAAGTCCGTGCTGTCGTTCCCCACGCGGGAACGTGGATTGAAATGTATCCTCCCACAACGGCACACAAGCACATAAAGTCGTTCCCCACGCGGGAACGTGGATTGAAATTACACGTCTATTGACGAACTGGAAAAAGTCGTAACCGTCGTTCCCCACGCGGGAACGTGGATTGAAATCCACCAGAGCTGGAAAGAGCCTTAGATCTATATGTCGTTCCCCACGCGGGAACGTGGATTGAAATTTCGTTTCATATTCCAGGGTTACATCGCCTGCTACGTCGTTCCCCACGCGGGAACGTGGATTGAAATCAAACGAAAATGGCGGCTGCATCAATTACAACAGGTCGTTCCCCACGCGGGAACGTGGATTGAAATTAACACTTTGTAATTCTTCTCGTCTGTTCGGAACTGGTCGTTCCCCACGCGGGAACGTGGATTGAAATGTTACCCACGGCAGCCACTGGCCGTTAACATACGCCGTCGTTCCCCACGCGGGAACGTGGATTGAAATTTTGCACGTCTTTGCATAAATCAAGGTCGTATCCAGTCGTTCCCCACGCGGGAACGTGGATTGAAATTTACTTCTCGAATTTGAAATTGTAAACAATTCGGGTCGTTCCCCACGCGGGAACGTGGATTGAAATGATAAACACCGCGGATGCGCCAAATGCGACCATAGTCGTTCCCCACGCGGGAACGTGGATTGAAATCATAGGTCAGGGGTTTATTACTGGTGGTATGACACGTCGTTCCCCACGCGGGAACGTGGATTGAAATATCGGTATCCCCATCGTTTGCCGTATAGTGATAAAGTGTCGTTCCCCACGCGGGAACGTGGATTGAAATATGAATGACATGTTGTTATCGTTTTACGATCTGTGTTGTTCCCTACGTGGGAACACGGATCAAAATCAAACGAACGATTTAAACGGTTTCATAGTATTGAACAGAGTGATTTGTATAGATAGAGAAATGTAATATAGATCACATATGATTTAAATATTAGCATATAGTATATGACTACCTAACTCTGTTTACGCTAGACAATATTTTATGAAAGTATTTTAAAAAGATAAAGAGAATTCTTTATTTGATTTTTAATATGCTATAACCCGACTTTGCCACTTTATAAAAAGTAAATCTTCCAAAAACATCGTATTTATCAATGTTTTTGGAAGATTGATTCAA